>JBATJF010000358.1:0-6425 GCA_049668345.1 Gammaproteobacteria bacterium | reverse complement strand
GCTCCGGGTTTACCTTGACCACCTCGGGGATCACGTCCCCGGCGCGGCGCACGATTACGGTGTCGCCGATACGCACGTCCTTGCGGTCGATCTCGTCCTGGTTGTGCAGGGTGGCATTGGTCACGGTCACACCACCGACGAACACCGGCTCCAGGCGCGCCACCGGGGTGAGTGCGCCGGTGCGCCCGACCTGTACGTCGATGCCCAGCACCACGGTCTCGCGCTCCTGCGCCGGGAACTTGCGCGCAATCGCCCAGCGCGGCGCGCGCGCCACGTAACCCAGCGCGTCCTGCTGGTCGAGACGGTCCACCTTGAACACCACGCCGTCGATCTCGAATGCCAGTTTGTCGCGGCGCTGTTCGTAGTGGCGGTAATAGTGCTCGCAGCCCTTGAGCCCCTTCACACACTTGATGTCGTCATAGACGCGCAGGTGCCAGTCGCGCAGCTGACCCATAATTTCCGTGTGCCGGCCGGCCAGCCTGCCGCCCTCCACCTTGCCCACGCCGTAGCAGAACATCTCCAGCGGGCGCTGCGCGGTGATCGACGGGTCGAGCTGGCGCAGGCTGCCGGCGGCGGCATTGCGCGGGTTGACGAAGGTCTTCTGCCCCTGCGCCGCCTGCTGCCTGTTCAGTGTCTCGAACCCCTTGAGCGGCAGGTAGACCTCGCCGCGCACCTCCAGTAATTTCGGGATACCCTTGCCGGCGAGTTTCAGCGGCACGCTGGCGATGGTGCGCACGTTCCGGGTGACGTCCTCGCCGGTGCTGCCGTCGCCGCGCGTGGCCGCGCGCACCAGCACACCGTCGCGGTACAGCAGGCTGACGGCCAGCCCGTCGAGCTTGGGCTCGGCGGCATACTCGACGGTGTCGATCTCCAGCAGCTCGCGCACGCGCCGGTCGAAGTCGGCCAGTTCCTCGTCGGAAAAGGCATTGTCCAGCGACAGCATGCGCTGCTCGTGACGCACCTCGCCGAAGGTCTTCACGGGCGGCGCGCCGACGCGCTGGGTGGGTGAATCGGGGGTCAGCAGCTCCGGGTACTGGCGTTCCAGGCCCTGCAGTTCACGCAATAAATCATCGTACTGCGCGTCGGAGATGGCGGGGGCGTCGAGGACGTAGTAGCGGTAGTTGTGCTCGTGCAGCTGCTCGCGCAGCGCCTGCGCACGCTCGCGCGCGGCAGGCCGTGCGTTCATGACGCGGCTTTGGCCATCCGCTGTTGCAGCTGGCAGCCGATCACCTCTTCACGCATGTGGCCGACGGTCTGCAGGGTGAGCACGCTGCGCGTGGCATCGCAGACCGAGCCGTCCAGGCTGTCCGCCAGGCTGCGCGCCGCTTCCACCATCATCTCGAAGGCCCATGCGGCATCGATCCCGGGACGCACCTGCATGAACAGCGCAATGCCCGGGGTGGTGAAGTTCTCCATCGCCGAAAGGTCGAAGATACCGGGCTCTCGGATATTGGCCGCCGAGAACAGCGTCTTCTCCCTGCCGTCGACCACCTCGATACGGTGGAAGATCTGCATGTCGCCGTACTCGAGCCGGGCGTTGGCCAGGGCACCGAGCAGCAAGGGGCCGCGGAACGGCACGCCGGGGGGCGCGAGGACAAACAGTGAAAACACATGATTGGGACGGACTTCCGGCTCGGGCTGCCTGGCCGGCCTGGCCGGCCTGGCCGGTGCCGAGATGACCTGCTCGTCCGGCGTGTGTGTCTCCTCACCGGGAAACAGCTCGCCCAGGTCATCGATGCCGGTCTCGAAGGCGTCATCGACACCGAAACCATCCACGCTCGGCACCACCGTACGGCGCTGGACGGCGGACTTTGGCCTGGCACGACGCGGCAGCGACAGGCGCACGGTCTTCAGCCGCGCGAACAGGTAGATACCCAGGATGAGGACGACACCGACCAGCAACAATATCAAGCGTATATTTTCCATCGAGCCACCTGCTGACCAAATCCAGGGATCAGCGCTTTTCTTACCTTAACTCCGTGCAACGCGCAATCGATATTACAGGATGGTGCGCCTGACGTCGGGCCACCACCTCCTACACCGCCGCCAGTTGTACCGCCTCGTCGATATCCACCGCGACCAGGCGCGACACGCCCGGCTCGTGCATGGTCACACCGGTCAGCTGCTGCGCCATTTCCATGGTGACCTTGTTGTGCGTGATGAAGATGAACTGCACCTGTTCCGACATCTTGCGCACCATGTCGCAGTAGCGGCCCACGTTGGCGTCGTCGAGCGGCGCATCCACCTCGTCGAGCATGCAGAACGGCGACGGGTTGAGGCGGAAGATCGCGAACACCAGCGCGATCGCGGTGAGCGCCTTCTCGCCGCCGGACAGCAGGTGAATGGTGCTGTTGCGCTTGCCCGGCGGGCGCGCCATGACGGTCACGCCGGTATCGAGCAGGTCTTCGCCGGTCAGCTCCAGGTAGGCGTGGCCGCCGCCGAACAGGGTCGGGAAATTTTCCTGCATGCCCTGGTTGACGCTGTCGAAGGTTTCCTTGAAGCGCGAGCGGGTCTCGCGGTCGATCTTGGCGATGGCGTTTTCCAGCGTCTGCAGCGCCTCGATGAGGTCGGCATGCTGCGCATCCAGGTAGATCTTGCGCTTGGACTCTTCCTCGTATTCCTCGATGGCGGCCAGGTTGATCGGCCCCAGGCGCTGGATGCGCTGTTCCATCTTTTCGGCCTGCTCGGCCCACCGCTCGACCGTAGCCTCGGCGTCCATGTGCTCGAGCAGCAGCTGGTATTCGAAGCCGGAGGCATTGATCTGCTCCAGCAGCGTGTCGGCACGCGTCTTGATCTCCTGCCAGGCCATGCGGTCCTGGGCCAGCTGTTCGCGCTGGCTGCCGATGGCGCGTTCCTTGCGGATGCGTTCCTGGTCCAGCTCGCGGGTGCCGTGCTCGATGTCCTCCACCTGCTTGCGCGCCGCGCCCAGTTCGGCCTCGGACGCCGAGCGCCGCGACAGCAGCCCCTCGAGTTCCTGTTCCAGCTCGACGATCGGGGTATCACCCTGCCCCAGCACCGCGGCCAGTTCATCGCGCCGCGTGACCAGCTGCTTGCTCTGCTCGTGCATGCGCAGCAGGGCCTGGTCGGTCGAGGCCTGCGCGGTACGCGTCGACTCGGCGCGGATGGCGAGTTCGTGCGCGGCCTGCTGGTCGGCACGGGCCCGTTCGCGTGCCGCGTCCAGCACACCGGCCAGCTGTTGCTGTTCGCCGATGCGCTGCTCGCGTTCGTGGGTCAGGGCTTCGGTGGCGGCCAGCGCCTCATCGAGCCGGTTGCGCGCCTCGGCCTGCTCCTGCTCTTCCTTTTCCTTTTCGGCGCGCAGCGCTTCCGATTCCATCAGCACATGCTCGCGGCGGTGCTGCTGTTGCTCCAGGCGCGAACGGTTGGCGGCGAGACTGCCACGCAGGTCGCTGGCCTCGCGGTGCGCGGCATTGTATTCGTTCTGCAACTGGTCGCGTTCGGCCTCGGCGCTGCGCAGGCTTTCGCGCGCGGTGTCCACGGCCTGGCGCAGGGTCTCGATCTGCCCGGCCTGCTGCTCGCTGCGTTCGGTCAGCGCGGCGATGTCACGCTCGCGTTCCAGCACGCCGGCCTTTTCATCGGTGTCGCGCGCCACACGCAGCCACTGCCGGCCGACCCAGATGCCCTCGCGCGTGATAACGGACTCGTGCGCCGCCAGCTGGCCACGCAGCGCCAGCGCATCGGCCAGCGAATCTGCGGCATAGATGCCGTCCAGCAGACTGGCCATCGACCACGGCGCGGTGATCTTGTCGGCCAGCAGCTCGCCCTTGCCGCGGTCGGCCGTGGCATCATTCCGGCCGGCGGTCTCGAACAGGGCCACGTTGCCCTGGTCCAGCCCGCCCAGCACCCGCTCGGCGTCGTTCAGGCCGTCGACGCAGATCGCCTCCAGGTAGAAACCCAGCGCCGTCTCGATAGCGTGCTCCCAGCCGGCATCGACCTTGATGGATTGCGCCAGGCGCGGCGCGGACTGCAGGCCGTTGGCCTTCAGCCAGCCGCTGACCTGCTCGGAACGCTGCCCGAGTGCGGCGCGCTGCAGCGTCTCCAGCGAGGCCAGCTGGCCGCGCGTGGCATGCTGCTCGCTCTGCAGCGCATCGACTTCCTGTTCCTGCTGGTAGATCCGGGTGCGCAGATCGCTGATATGACGCACCGCGTTTTCCAGCTTCACCTGGATGCCGGAGACCACGGTTTCGCGTCCTTCCAGCCGCTCCGCCGTCTGCCGGATCTCGTCCATCAGTGACTGGCCGCCCAGCGTCTGCTGCTCCTCGCCCATGCGTTGCAGCCGGGTATCCAGCTGCTGCACGTGGCGCTCGAGGTGATCGAGACGGGTGCGCTCGACCTGCGCCGACTGCGTACGCTCCGCGGTACGGCGGTTGAATTCGTCCCATTCCGACTGCCAGGCGCGCATCGACTGCTCGGCCTCGGCCAGTTCGCCGGCCGAACGCTCGACGCGCTCGCGTGCCGCAAGCAGGTCCGGCTCGATGGTCGCGATGTTCTGTGCCAGTTCCTGCAGCCGCGCACTGTCCAGCCGGATGTGCGTCTCGATCTCGCCCAGGGTCTGCTCGACGCGGCCCAGTTCCTGCTGCTGTTGCTGGCGCGACTCGCGGTTGTGCTGGATTGCCTGCTCGATGCGCGCAACGTCGGCACCCAGCTTGTAGTAGTGTCCCTGCACCTCGCTGAAGGCATCGTTGGCGTCGGCCAGGCCCTCGCGCAGTTTTTCCAGTTCCGCCTCGATGCCGCGCTGCGCGGCCACCTCGGCCTCCAGCCCCAGCTCGCGCTCCTGGATCGTGCGCTGGCGTTCGCTGCTCTGCTCGTGCATGGCGTGATAACGCAGCGCCAGCAGTTCCGCCTTGACCTGGCGTTCCTCTTCCTTGAGTTCCTTGTAGCGTTCCGCCGCGCGCGACTGGCGCTTGAGCTTGTCCAGCTGCTTGTCGATCTCTTCCAGCAGGTCGTTCAGGCGGTCGAGATTCTCGCGCGTGTGACGGATGCGGTTTTCGGTCTCGCGGCGGCGCTCCTTGTACCTGGAGATGCCGGCGGCCTCTTCCAGAAAGGCGCGCAGATCGTCCGGCTTGGCCTCGATCAGGCGCGAGATGGTGCCCTGCTCGATAATGGAGTAGCTGCGCGGCCCGAGACCGGTACCGAGGAAGATATCGGTGATATCGCGGCGCCGGCAGCGCGTGTTGTTCAGGAAATAGTTCGAGGTGCCGTCGCGCGATACCTGGCGCCGGATGGAAAGTTCGTTAAAACCGGCGTACTGGCCGCCGATGGTGCCGTCACTGTTGTCGAAGGACAGCTCGATGCTGGCGTGACCGACCGGCTTGCGGCCGTTGGAACCGTTGAAGATGACATCCGTCATCGAATCGCCGCGCAGGTTCTTGGCAGAGGACTCGCCCATCACCCAGCGCACGGCATCTATGATATTGGACTTGCCACAGCCGTTCGGGCCGATGACGCCGACCAGGTTGCTGGGCAGGTGGATAGTGGTCGGATCGACGAAGGACTTGAATCCGGCCAGCTTGATTTTGGTCAAACGCATGGATGGTTAGCCCGCATATTGCACCAGCCGGCTGCTGGCCTGCTGAAAATGACTGAGAAGATAAGTGCAACCATTAAATGACCCGACATATCTCCAGGCAAACGAAGTGTATCTGAACGCCATCTGTCCGGGCCCTGACTGGTCCAGTCGCGCCCGTACTGGGTCAGCATGCCGGATGCTGGTTCAACATGCGGGCTAGGGTACCCATAGGCGGTCCGGCGCACAAGTATTAGTTAGCTGCGGGGGGGCTTGCACCCATCATCTTGTGTCTTGTATCGTCGCGCCATGTCGACCAAGCCCAGCAAGGATCTCGAGACCTTCCCCAACCCGCAGCCGGACCGGGACTACACCATTCGCATCCGGGTGCCCGAATTCACCTGCCTGTGCCCCAAAACGGGCCAGCCGGATTTCGCCACCCTGCACCTGGAATACGTGCCGGATGCGCGCTGCGTCGAGCTCAAGTCACTGAAATTATATGTCTGGTCGTTCCGGGACGAGGGGGCCTTCCACGAAGCGGTCACCAATCGCATCCTGGCCGACCTGGTCGCCGCCTGCCAGCCCCGCTATATGCGCCTGCGCGCCGAGTTCATGGTGCGCGGCGGCATCTACACCGACGTCGTGGTCGAGCACCGCCAGGGCGGCTGGCAGCCGCCCGTGCCGGTGAGCCTGCCCTGAGCTGACGGACGACCCCGGCCCGCCGCCGGCAGCACCCGTGGCACACTTCCTCGGCATCGACTTCGGCACCTCCGGCTGCCGCGCCTGCGTCATCGACGCCTCGGGGGCGACTCTCGCGGAGACCCGCACCCCACTGCCGGCACCGCACCGCGCAGGCAGCGCAATCGAACAGGACCCGGCCCGCTGGTGGCAGGCGCTCACC
>JBATJF010000357.1:0-10001 GCA_049668345.1 Gammaproteobacteria bacterium | reverse complement strand
CACGCAGGGCAGGCCGATCCCGGCCAGTGCCGCGTCGAATTCCGCGCGCGTGGCGGCAAAGCGGTAGGGCGAAGTGGCCAGCCCGAGTTCCTCGGCCGCCAGGCGCCGGATGCCTTCGCGGTTCATGGTCAGGCGCGCCGCGCGCGCCGTCGGAATCACGGTGTAGCCCTCGGTCTCCAGCTCCACCAGCGTATCGGTGGCAATGGCCTCGATCTCGGGCACGATATAGTGCGGCTGCTCTTTTTCGATGACGGCGCGCAGCGCCTTTCCATCGAGCATGGACAGGGTATGGCTGCGGTGTGCGACCTGCATGGCTGGCGCGTTGGCATAGCGGTCGACGACGATGACCTCGACGCCGAGTCGCTGCAGCTCGATCGCGACTTCCTTGCCCAGTTCGCCGCCGCCACAGAACAGCACGCGCGTGGCGGTGGGAGAGAGCGGGGTGCCGATGGTAGTCATGCGTTCATCCTGCAAGCGGTTTCAACAGATAGCGGATGATACTAACCTGGCTGCGAGAATCACAGTAGCCACCGGCGCGGCATGACCGCGCCGGTGTGGAGATCTCCCTCGGGTGAGGTCGCCGTCAGGCGGCGAGTGGTACAGCGACCTCGCGCAGGATTTCATCCTTGCGCGCCAGAACGGCAGTGCGCAATTCCTCGAAGTCAGCACCTACGGCTTCGAACAGGGTCTGCACGTCGATACCCGTCGCGAAGAAGGTGTGTGCCAGATCGGCAATGCGCTGCGGAATCCTGTCCAGGCAGGCCTGTCGTGCTGCAGGCTGCATGGATGCCAGTTCCTCGCGCAGGCGGTTGATACCGAAGGCAATGTGGTTGAGCTCGTCCGCCAGCGGGATATGCAGGGATTCCTGTGTACCCGGGTCCGCCAGCGGTACGATCTGCTCGACGGCATCGCTGCCGAGTGCTTCCACGCACAGGTACATGTCGATGAGAAAATCGATCCAGCCCAGCGCACGGAAGTGCGCGAGGATGGCCTCTTCCTGTGCCGCCGTTAGTAGCGGTTTTCTATCCCCGCCGAACTGCGCTATCCACTCCTGCTGGATGACGACATGCCGGGATTCGTCGCCGACCTGCCGTGCGAGACCCAGCCGCGCGTCATCGTCAGGTGCATGGCTGATGCGCTCGGCACAGGCCAGCATGATCAGTTTGTCCACCTGTGTATACAACACCAGCAACTGTCCCATGGCGGAACGGTAGTCGGGTCGGGTCGGGGAATAGATCTGCTTCATGGTGGTTTCCTCCAGCAGTGGCTGATTGTTGTATGAGTGCAGGAATGCGCGAACGATGGATCCTGCCGGTGTGTCAATCGGGCGCAGGAGCGCTTCTCAAGGCCGTTCCCGCACATGGCCCATGCCAGCCTTTCGACCCGGGCTATGCCCGTAAAAAACGGTCTCACCTTCTCCCTGCACATCGCGTGAGGATTTCTCGAAAATATCGCGGACATCGTCCGCTCCTGCTGGTCAGGTTAAGGCACGGGCATTTTGTCGGGTTGACAAGGTAGAGTATAGACACAGGCCGATGGTTTGCCAGAATGGTTGCAGGTGACGGAAATGAGCGTACAGGCATTCACAATACGGTTTTTCCTGCTGGCAGCACTCTGGCTCTGTACAGGGGTGGGGGCCATTGCCACAGCCGACTGCAAACAGTGGCGCCAGGTCCGGGACACGGCGGAGGGAATGATTTACCACCGCTGCCGGCCGGGCTCGCCCGTGGACGAGGTCATGATAGAGACGGGCTTCAGTGCGGCGCCGGAACGCCTCTACGCTCTGGTGAACGACTACGCGGCATTCGCGGGCTTCATCCCGAATGTGGCCGAGAGCCGTGTGCTGGAGGCCGCCGGCACGGTCCAGTGGGTTTTTCACCGCCTGCACTTCCACGGGCCGGTGGCCGACCGTGTCTATGTCATGCAAAGCCGGGGCGAGGTAACGGGGACGCCACCCGCTGCCTGGCGGGTCGACTGGGCGCTGTCGGAGCGTGACTTTCCGCAAGTCGTTCTTTCGGCGGGCATCCGGCCGAACAGCCTGTCCGGATTCTGGGAGATCGAGTCTGCTGATGGCGCACATTTGACCAAAGCGAGGTATGCTGTGCATTCCGATCCTGGCGGGCAGCTGCCGGCCTGGCTGGTGATGCGCATGACGTATCGCTACGTGCAGCAGGTGGTTGCCGCCATCCGCGGACGACTGGAGGACTAGCGTGGCAGTGTGTTTACGACACTACAGTCTGTTGCTGGCGGGGCTGCTGCTTGCAGCGGCCGCTGCTGCCGATGTGCGCCATACGGTCAACGAAGAAAACGGGCTGCGCGGCTGGGATTTTACCGCGGGTGATATCCAGATCGAGCTGATCCAGCGCCTGCCGGACCAGACCCGCGCGCTGTTCATGAACCACGAGTTCTCGCGCGAGGTGATCGAGCAGCTGGCGTTGAGCTGTATGTTCCAGACGATCATCCGCAACACCGGAAGCTCGGGCAGCGGCAAGCCGGTAGCCATCGATCTCACCCGCTGGCGCATGCACCATGCGGGGAATACGGCCGGTATCCTGCTCAAGGAACCGCTGCTGGCGTCATGGAGCGATGCGGACGCCAGCGCGGCCGCGAAGCTGGTCGTACGCTGGGGCATGTTTCCGACACAGCAGGAATACTTGCCGAGTGACTACAACTGGGGACTGACGGCGTTCGGGATACCGCCGGGATCAAAATTCGATCTCGATGTGACCTGGACTGAAGGCGGCGCGCCGCATGCCGCGACCATCGAGGGCATCGAGTGCGCGCCCGATGTCGACAAACTGAAATGACAGCCATGCCCTGTTTGCGAACCGTGTTAATGCTGCTTTCCCTGCTGACGCTTCCGGCGCAGGCTGGCCAGCTGCTGACGCCCGTGCCCGGCAAGGTTCCGGCGCCCGATTTTACGCTCCAGGATACCGAGGGCCGGCCGCACCGCCTGTCGGATTATCGGGGCAAGACGGTGATCATCAATTTCTGGACGACCTGGTGCCCGCCCTGTCGCGAGGAAATTCCCTCCATGAATCGTGCCTGGAATGCTCTCAAAGACGATGGTGTCGTGATACTGGCCATCAACATGGGCGAGGACGAGGACACGATTTTCGTGTTTACCGCGGACTACCCGGCGGATTTTCCGCTGTTGCTGGACCGCGGCGGCGAGGTGATCGCGCAGTGGCCGGTCAAGGGGCTGCCGACCACCTATGTCATCGCGCCGGACGGTACCATCGCCTTCCGGGCCATTGGCGGGCGCGAGTGGGACGAGGCCGGCTTCATGGAACAGATCCGCAGCCTGATGAAGTGAGCGCATCTGCAGCGGTTCAGTTCACTCACCGCGTCCGGCGACTTGCGGACGGGCCATCAACGCGGACGAGGGCCCTTCTTTGATGGCTCTTCCCCAATTCGAGTGGGTAGATTACCGTTGCAGGGCCGGATTCATTCGGCCAACAGCCTGTTGCCATGGGAGACAAGGAGGTCTCCCAGTCCTGTGACGCATCGCACAGGGGGCGTCATTCACTGCACCATCAAGTCTGGTACATCACCACGGTTATCCGCGGTCGTCATCCTTTGTTCACGGAGATCAGCGCAGTACACCTGCGCGGATGAAAAACCGCTGGTCGAATGAATTCGACCCTACAGGTCTGATTGAGAAGGGCCGGATTCATTCGGCCAGCAATGCGTCTGTCTGAATTGATTGGCCTACCCGGCAGGTTTCCGGCTGTTGCCGGGCCCCATGCCTGGCACACAGCCGAGGTAGGATGCGGTGAGTGTAGCGCACCGCATCGATCCGGAACCACCGACCACCTGCGCCATCGCGTTCGTTCGATGGCAGTATTGCCTCCGGGTCATCGGCAGGAAATTCAGCACCTGCCCGGTTGCCGCCAGCGGCGTGCAATCCAGTAATCGAGGCTGAACCAGCGGCCGGCGCCGGTGAAAAACAGGGCCAGCAGCATGATGAAATAGGTTGCGGCGAATTCGATGCCGTTTTTCAGGATGGTGATGCTGCCTGCCGAGGTCAGCCACTCGTAGTTGCCGTGTTCGCGCAGGATTTCGCGGGCCCGTTCCTTGCGGATGGTCGCTTCCTCGATCAGGTCGCTGCGCCACTCCCAGGGTACCTGCAGCTCGGTCTCCGGCAGCGCATGCCAGCCGTTGTCCCAGTGCGCGGTGGTGGCGGCGACGATCATGGTGAACATCAGGGGCAGGGCGAACCAGCGCACGGCCAGCCCGGCAAGCAGGGCGATGCCGCCCAGCAATTCGGTCAGCGCGGCGACATAGACCATGACCTCCGGGGCGGGTATGCCCAGCGAGGCGAAGTACGGGCCCAGGTGCTCGGCGTGTGCCAGCTTGTTGGACCCGGCCATGATGAAGATCGGTGCGAGATAGATGCGCAGCGCCAGCGGGGCGAGAAAGTCGAGGCCGCGCGTGCGGTCCAGCAGGTCCTGCAGGCAATTCAGAAGTCCGGTCATGGCGTGCCTCCTTGTATGCCGTTTGATATGATGTGACGGTATTCGTCAGTGCTCGACTGGCCGGGTACCCGGTACAATATCCTTGTTGCGCAGGTTTTCGAGGATGTCGAGGCCGGCGTTGATCACGACCTCCGGTTGCGGGTGTGACATTTCGGTGGCGATCGCGGTCAGTAACTGACGGCCGGTTGCGCCGCTGTTTTCCCCGAGCATTTCCAGCAGTCGCTTGGTGACCGGGTTGATTTCCATGAAGCCGACCTCGTCGTTCCGGTCGCGGTAGACCACCAGGTACGTCGGTTGCAGTCCTGTGGCGTCGGGCAGGAATTCCGGGCCGATCTTGTGTACCGGGTATTCGTAGGCCAGGTGCCATACCAGCGGGGAGAGCACCGGTACCGCGTCGAGCAGGTCGCCCGCGGGATCGATGGCATCCCGGTCGATGCTGTCCTCGGCCACGGATACCGCCAGCTCGACCCATTCATAGTGGGCAAGTTCGTACAGAAAGGGAAAGTCATCCGGGCGCGGATCGCGTTCCTCGCGTAGCCAGTTCAGGAATTCACGCGGTATTTCCAGGAACAGCGGGCTGTGCGATATGTGGCTGGAAAAGAAGGCGCGCGCCATCGTGTGCCAGGCTGTGTCATCGTGAATCCTGCGGAGTACCGGGAAGGTTCCGCTCAGGAAGCCCTCCACGTTGTTGTAGAACAGGTCGCGGTAGATCGCCATGCGCCGGTCCTCGACATCGGCCGGAGCAGGGCAGTGTTCCGGGTCGCGGATGTGCGCGGCGAATTCGTACTGCCGGCGGATGAACTCAGGCTGGCCGTCCACGCGCTGCCTCCCGTGCGGTATGGTCTGCCCATTTCGACTGCAGGGTGGCGATCTTGCCGACCTCGCCAAGCAGTTCCGGCAGGGGCGGGATATTGAAATCGCGCTCCAGCAGGGTGGGTACCACGCCGAAGTGGGCGTAGGCCGTTTCGAGCAGTTCCCAGACCGGGTCGATGACCGGTGCGCCGTGGCTGTCCACTTTCAGGTCGTCGGCCTCGTCGAAGTGGCCGGCCACGTGAAAATACACCACCCGTCCCGCGGGCAATGCCGTCAGGAACCGTTCCGCATCGTAGCGGTGGTTGATGCTGTTGACATAGATGTTGTTGACGTCCAGCAGCAGGTCGCAGTCGGCCTCGGCCAGTACCGCGTTGATGAAATCGATTTCGTCCATTTCCTTGCCGGGTGCCGCGTAGTAGGAGATGTTCTCCATGGCGATGCGCCGTTCCAGGATGTCCTGGACGCGGCGGATACGGCCGGCGACATAGTGCACGGCTTCCTCCGTGAACGGGATCGGCATCAGGTCATAGAGATGGCCGTCGTCGCTGCAGTAGCTCAGGTGCTCCGTGTAAGCGCGGATCTCATGTTCATCGAGCAGGCGCTTGACGCGTTGCAGGAAGGTTTCGTCCAGCGGGGCAGGGCTGCCGATCGAGAGCGACAGGCCGTGCGCGACAAACGGGTAACGCTCGGTGAAGTGACGGAACTGCCGGCCGAACGTGCCACCGACGCCGATCCAGTTCTCCGGGGCAACCTCGAAGAAGTCGACATTGTCCGGTGGATTGTCCTGCAACGGACCCATGAGGGTCCGCCGCCGGCCAAGTCCGGAACCGCTGACAGGATAACGCGAGCCGGTCACGACCAGTCCTTCAGCGGCAGGCGATGAATAGCCTTACATGGCATCCTTCTTCTCGCCGCACTTGCCTTCACCGCACTTGCCTTCACCGCACTTGCCTTCCTTCATCATCTTCATGCCGGCTTCCTGCTCGGCGGCATCGATCATACCGTCGCCATTGGCGTCCATCTTGCCGAACATGGCCTCATGCCCGTGCATGAATTCTTCCCTGGTGATGTTTCCGTCACCATCGGCGTCAAGGCTCTTCATGCCGCATTTGCCTTCACCGCACTTGCCTTCACTGGACTTCATCTTTTCGCCACACTTGCCTTCACCGCACTTGCCTTCCATGCCCTTGGTATGGCTTTCAGCCACCATGTAGCCACTGGACAGGTCGGACATGGCAAACGGGTTGTCCGCGGCATTGGCAACGCCGGCACCTGTCAGGGATGTCACGAAGGCTGCACCCATGGCGACGGCCAGCGGTTTCAGAGTTGTTTTCTTGGACATTGTATCTATCTCCACATTTTGATTAGAGGGGGGAACGGCTGTTCCGGTTGATTGCGGTCGTTTGCCACGACCCTTGTGTTGTCAATGGCTGTGACCCTGCAGCATACGGAAAGTTTCTGATAATCGTTAGCATTACGGCATCCGCTGCTGCCGGGATGTGTCTGTCACGGCAGAAAGTATAGGTCCGAATTATCACAAAAGTATCCATTCCAGACACTTACGAAGACCGGCTGTCATGCATCCAGCACCTTGGCCTTGTATTCACACAGGTCGAAGAGGGTGCAGGACTGGCAGCGCGGCTTGCGGGCGATGCAGGTATAGCGGCCGAGCAGGATCAGCCAGTGGTGTGCGTCGTGCATGAATTCCTCCGGCACCACCCGCAGCAGCCGCTCCTCGACCTCCCTGACGTTCTTGCCCGGCGCGATCCCGGTGCGGTTGGCGACACGGAAAATATGCGTGTCGACGGCGATGGTGGGATGCCCGAAGGCGACATTCAGTACCACGTTGGCGGTCTTGCGGCCCACCCCCGGCAATGCCTCGAGCGCGGCCCGGTCATCGGGCACCTTGCCGCCATGCTGATCCACCAGGATGACGCAGGTCTTGATGATGTTGCCGGCCTTGGTATTGAACAGGCCGATCGTCTTGACGTAATCGCGCAGTCCCGCTTCGCCGAGTTTCAGCATGGCGGCCGGGGTCTTGACCTTTTTGAACAGCGGGGCGGTGGCCCTGTTGACGCCGGTGTCGGTGGCCTGTGCCGACAGGATGACGGCGACCAGCAACTGGAACGGGTTGCCGTACTTCAGCTCGGTGGCCGGGTGGGGATTGGCGGCGCGCAGCCGCTCGAAGATGGCGCGGCGTTTCTGCGCGTTCACACGGAGCCGGCTGCCTGCGGGGCCGGCACGGCGACACTGACGGCCTTGCGCGCACGCCGGGCATTGATGATGTTCATGCCGGCGATCAGCAGGCCGAGACCCATGAACGCGCCGGGCGGCAGGATCGCCAGCAGGAAGCCGCGGTAGTCATCGATCACGGTGATGGTCCAGTCGCGCGCGACCTCGCCGAACATCAGGTGCGCCTGCGCCAGCAGCGTACCCTGGCCGAACAACTCACGCATGCCGCCGAGTGCGACCAGCACCAGCGTGAAACCGATACCCATGGCCAGTCCGTCGAGCAGTGCGCGGTCGGCGGTGTTGCGCGAGGCGAACGACTCGGCGCGGCCGATGATGGAACAGTTGGTTACGATCAGCGGAATGAAGATACCGAGTATCTTGTACAGATCGTGCAGCCAGGCGTTCATGGCCAGTTCGATGACCGTCACAATGGAGGCGATCACCAGCACGAACACCGGGATGCGCACTTCCGGGCGCACCAGCTTGCGGATCAGTGACACGGTGAGGTTCGAGCTCGCCAGGGTCAGGGTGGTGGCCAGGCCCAGGCCCAGGCCGTTGACCGCACTGGTCGTAACCGCCAGCAGCGGGCACAGGCCGAGCAGCTGCACCAGCCCCGGGTTGTTCTGCCACAGTCCGTCCTGGATGATTTTTGCATAGCTCGGTTCGTTCATGGCTGCTCCGGTACTGCAGGTGTCGCAAACAGGGCATCGCGGTGTGCGCGATAGTATAGCAGGGCCGCATGCACGGCCCTGACCACGGCGCGCGGTGTGATGGTGGCGCCGGTGAACTGGTCGAATACACCACCGTCCTTGCGCACGGCCCACTGGCCGGGCGGCGGATCGTCCGGCGAGCGGCCGTTGAAGCCGAGGATCCAGTCCGAGCGTTCCTCGTCGATGTCGTCGCCCAGGCCGGGCGTTTCGCGGTGCGCCACCACGCGCACACCGGCCACGCTGCCGTCATGCCGGATACCCACCAGCAGGTAGATGGAGCCGCTGTAACCGTCCGGCGCGATGGCGTTCATCACCACGGCGACCGGCTGCCCCTGCCGGCGCGCGCGGTACACGCGCAGTGGCCGGTCGGCGAGTTCCCCGGCCGGCAGCTCGATGCTGTCGTCGAGCAGGCTGTTGTCGTAGGCGTGCGGCGGAATCAGCTGGCTCAGCTTGCGCAGCAGCGTTTCGCGCTCGTTGGCGGCGATCCGGTCGCGGGTGCCTTCATAGGTTGCCGCCACCATGGCGGTGCCGATGACGGCGAACAGCAGCAGGATCGCGGCGGTGATGCCGATCTGGCGCACATTCATCGCGGCGTCCCGTCCCGGTGGCCGAACACGCGCGGCCGCGTGTAGTGGTCGATGGTCGGTGCCGCCAGGTTCATCAGCAGCACGGCGAAGGCGATGCCCTCGGGATAGCCGCCCCAGGTACGGATGATCCAGGTGATGATGCCGATGCCGAGTCCGAACCAGATGCGCCCCAGCGGCGTGGCGCAGGCCGATACCGGGTCGGTCGCGATGAAGAAGGCACCGAGCATGGCCGCGCCGCTGAACAGGTGGAACAGCGGGCTGGCGTAGAGCTCCGGGTTGACGAGGTGGAAGATGCCCGCCATGCCTGCCAGCCCGGCCAGCAGGGCCGCGGGTATCTGCCACTGGATGACTTTCGTCTGCAGCAGCCAGAGACCCCCGGCAAGGTAGGCGAGATTGACCCATTCCCAGCCGAAGCCGGCGACGATGCCGAACAGCGGTTCCTTGGCCAGCTCGGTCAGCGTGGCGCCCAGGCCGAGCTGCATGCGTACGGTGTCCATGGGTGTCGCCATGGTGATGGCGTCGATGGCGACGCCGGCCGGTGGCGCGCCGGTGAAGACCATCGCCAGGGTTGTAGCCAGGTCCGGCGCACTGCCGGCCGCCGGCCACAGGGTCAGTTCCAGCGGGAACGACACCAGCAGCACGACATAGCCGGCCATGGCCGGGTTGAACGGGTTGTAGCCCAGGCCGCCATAGAGCTGCTTGGCGACCACGATGGCGAACGCGGTGCCGATCATCGCGATCCACCACGGCGCCAGCGGCGCGAGCGCCAGTGCCAGCAAGGCCCCGGTCAGCAGGGCGCTGCCATCCTGCAGCGTGGCGGTGACCGGCCGGCCGCGCAATATGAGCATGAAGGCTTCGGCGGCGAGTGCCGTGGCGCCGGCGATGAGCAGGTTGATCACCACGCCCCAGCCAAACAGCCAGGTCATGCAGGCGGCGCCCGGCAGCAGCGCCAGCAGCACGCGCCGCATGACGACGCTGACGCTGCTTTCCACCGGCAGGTGCGGCGAGCTCCAGGTCTTGAATTCCATCAGTCCGTATCCTGTGATTTTGCGGCCCGCTCGCGGCGCCGCTGTTCGACGATCTCGATCTGGCGCTGCTGTTCGGGGGTCAGGTTGTCGGTATTGCGCGGCGCGGCGGCAGCCTCTTCCTTTTTCTGCCTGACGCGCTCCAGCGCGGCCTGG
>JBATJF010000356.1:0-1651 GCA_049668345.1 Gammaproteobacteria bacterium | reverse complement strand
TGTAACCATCAGGCCTGTTGCTGCATGCGCTCGATGGCCATCTCGCGCATGCGAAATTTCTGCAGCTTGCCGGTGACGGTCATGGGGAACCCGTCGACGAACCAGATGAATTCCGGGATCTTGAAGTGTGCGATCCTGCCCTTGCAGAAGGCGCGGATCTCCTCCTCCGTCGCCTGTTCACCGGGGTGCAGCTGGATCCACGCCATCACCTGCTCGCCGTAAAACTCGCTGGGCACGCCGAACACCGCCACCCCGGCGACCTTCGGATGGGTGAAGATGAAGTCCTCGATTTCGCGCGGGTAGATGTTCTCGCCGCCGCGGATGATCATCTCCTTGAGACGGCCGGTGATCTGCAGGTAGCCGTCGGCGTCCATGCTGCCCAGGTCACCCGAGTGCAGCCAGCCCTGCGCATCCACCGCCTTCGCGGTCGCCTCGGTATCGCCGTAGTAGCCCTGCATGATGTGGTAGCCGCGAAAGCAGATCTCGCCGACCTGGCCCGGAGTTACGGTGCGGCCGCTGTCGGTGTCGATCACCTTCACCTCCTGGTGCGGCAGGTTTCGGCCCACGGTTTCCGTGCGCCGCTCAAGCGTGTCGTCGCGCGTGGTCAGATGCGTCAGCGGCGAGGCCTCCGTTTCGCCGTAGCCGATCAGGATCTCCGGGCAGTGCAGGTCCTGCATGACACGCCGCATCAGCGCCGGCGGGCAGGGGGCGCCGGCCATGATGCCGGTGCGCAGGCTGGACAGGTCGAAGTCGCCAAAGCGCGGGTGCTCGAGCAGGGCGATGAACATGGTCGGCACGCCGTGCACGGCGCTGGCGTGCTCGTTCTCGATCGCCTGCAGCACGGCAAGCGGGTCGAAGTGTTCGCAGGGAATGACGAGGCAGGCGCCGACCGACAGGCACAGCAGGTTGGCCAGTACCATGCCAAAGCAGTGGTAGAACGGTACCGGCACGCACAGGCAATCCTGCTCGGTGAAGTGCATGGCCCGGGCCGAGAACCAGGCATTGTTGAGGATGTTGTGGTGCGTCAGCACGACGGCCTTGGGGAAACCGGTGGTGCCGGAGGTGTACTGGATATTGATGGCATCGTCCGGGTCGAGCAGGGCAGCGGCGTTGTCCAGGGCATCAGCGTCGATGGCTTCACCGGCGGCCAGCAGCTCGGACCAGATCATGAAGCCGGGCTGCGGCCGCACTGTCCGGGCCGGCGCGGACGGGTCGTAGATCACCACGCGCTGCAGTGAGGGCAGGGCCGCCCAGGCCGTTTCCGCGCCGGGTTCCTGCGCCAGCTCCGGCAGCAGTTCGACCAGCATGGCGACATAGTCGCTGCTGCGAAAGGCCGGGATAATGAACAGGTGTTGCACCCCGGAGCGTTGCAGGGCGTAGGCCAGTTCGCGCGGCCGGTAGGCCGGATGGATGTTGACCAGGATCGCGCCGATGCGCGCCGTGGCCAGCTGCAACAGCAGCCACTCGATATTGTTGGTCGACCAGATCCCGACACGGTCGCCCTTGCCAACGCCGATCCCCAGCAGTCCGCGCGCGAGGCGATCGACCTCCACGGCCAGCTGCCGGTAAGCGAGGCGGCGCTGCTGCGGCACCGATACGACCGCATCCCGGTCGGGATAGCGTGCCGCGGTCGCGGCAAAATGTTCGGCGA
>JBATJF010000355.1:0-2086 GCA_049668345.1 Gammaproteobacteria bacterium | reverse complement strand
ATCATCGCAGGCGTAGGGCGCGTTTCATGCACCATTCATTGCTCCCTTGTTGCGTCGCACCCTACACCCGGTACAGCAGCCGGTCGAGCAGCCGCGTCGACAGCACGCGCTTGAGTGTGCCGAACAGCCAGGTCGGAAACGTCACGTAGTAGCGCGGGTGCGGGCGCGGACTTTCGATGGCATGAACGAGTTTCTTCAGCACCGCCCCGGGCGGCAGGGTAAACGACGCTGCCGGACCTTCCTTCGCCAGGCGCTGTTCCAGGTGCTCATAGGCGGCGCGATGCACACTGTGCGCCGCATCGATATTGCGCCGGTAGGCGAGCAGCGCATTGGCCCGGAAACGGCTTTCGATCGGTCCGGGTTCGATCAGCGACACGTGGATGCCGCTGCCGCGCAGTTCCAGCCGCAGGGTATCGGCCAGTCCCTCGATGGCGTACTTGCTGGCGTTGTACGCGCCACGGTAGCGCAATGCGACAAAGCCGAGCACCGAGCTGTTGAAGACGATGCGGCCGTGACCCTGGCCGCGCATCACCGACAGCGCGCGCCGGGTCAGTTCATGCCAGCCGAGCACGTTGGTCTCGAACTGTTCGCGCAGTGCCTCGCGTGACAGGTCTTCCACCGCGCCGGGCTGGCCGTAGGCGCCGTTGTTGAACAGGGCATCGAGCCGCCCGCCGCTGCGTGACAGGATTTCATCGACGGCGGTATTGATCGAGGCGGAATCCGCCAGGTCGAGCGTCAGGCTCTCCAGTCCCTCGTCGGTCAGTCGCTTCACGTCGGCCGGCCGGCGGGCGGTGGCAAACACCCGCCACCCGCCCGCCTTGAGTCCACGCGCGCAGCACAGTCCGATACCCGAGGAACAGCCGGTGATCAGGATGGATCGCTCTTGCATGATTGAACCTGCCGGGTTGCTGTTACAGGCGACTGATTATCCAGAAATTTGTCAGCCGCGCGAGGGGAACGGCCGGCAGGCCGTCGCTGAGGGTTAACCGAAAAACTTGTCTGCAAGGTGCGCATTCCTTAGTATCTCCGCGTTATTCATAAAGAATCATCCGCCGCAGACGGATGGCCATGCACATTCAGGAGGGGAGTTAATGAACAACAAACGATTGTCAGCCATGCTGGCGGGTGTCCTGTTCGCCACCGTTGCCCAGCAGGCTGCTGCGGCCAAGGGTCCGGAGTACAGCTACGCCGAAATCGGCTACATCAATATCGATGGTGACCAGATCGAGGGCGACGGCGCCGGCGTGAACATCTCCTTTGGCGCAACGGACCACATCTTCCTCAAGTTCGGTTATTCCCGGCTGTTCCTGGAAGCATCCCCTCCTCCTGTCGATTTTGACGCCGACCGCTTCCAGATCGGTGGCGGCATGCACTACGGCATCACCGACACCATCGATGTGCTCGGTGCCATCAGCTACATCGACATCGAATACTCGAACGGCGTACCGGCCGAAGCCGATGAGGGCTACCTGGCCGAACTCGGTGTGCGTGCCATGCTGAGCAAGAAGCTCGAGTTGAACGCCACCGTCTCCGCCCTGCACTTCGATGGCGAGGATGACATCGGCTACGGTGTCGGCGGCGTCTTCGATATCACCAAGACCTTTGCGCTGAGCGGCAGTTTCAATCGCTTCGATGACGCAGAGGAGAACGAGTTCTTCGTCGGTCTGCGCATGGGGTTCTAGGATTCACTGACCGGCATTACCCGGAACCCGCCGTCAGGCGGGTTCCCTGTTTCCGGCCCTGGAAACAACGCTTCAGACGGAATCCGTCACCTGAGCTGTTGCCAGTTCGCGCTGTTCCTCCTGCTGCAGTGCCCAGAGTTTCGCGTAGATGCCGTTGTGCGCCAGCAGCGCCTGGTGCACGCCGGATTCGATAATGCGACCCGTCTCCATGACCAGGATGTGGTCGGCATCGACGATGGTCGACAGGCGATGCGCGATCACCAGGCTGGTGTGGTGCGCGGCCGCCTCGCGCAACGCGTCCAGGATGAGCTGTTCGGACTGCGAGTCCAGGCTCGAGGTGGCCTCGTCGAACACCAGGATGCGCGGGTTCTTCAGGACGGCGCGCGCAATGGCGACACGCTGCT
>JBATJF010000354.1:0-2374 GCA_049668345.1 Gammaproteobacteria bacterium | reverse complement strand
CCCGAGGCATTGTCGTTGGCCCCCGGGGTGCCGGCCACCGAATCGTAATGCGCCCCGGCGACAATGATTTCATCCGCAGCACCGTGCCCGGGCAGTACGGCCTCGATATTGTTCACGGTCTGACCGTGGCTGGTAAAGGGCTGGACGCTGACCGTGTAACCCATGCCTTCCAGGGTCTTGCGGATATACCCGGCGGCGGCCGCCATGGCCTCGGGGCGCCACACGTTGCGCTCGCCGATGCGGCCCGCCAGCTCCGCAACATGGCGCCTGAGGTTGTCATGGATCCGCTGCTGCTCACCGGTCAGGGGTGGCAGCGGACCCGACCAGGAGCTGCCGGGCATGCCGGTCATGAACCGGATCCCCGCCAGGATGACGAGCAGGACCACACCCCAGCCGACGGCCGATGCCAACCGCTTGCCGCGGCCGCCGGGACTTGCTGCCTGCTGCTTTTCACCGCTCACCGGAACAGGGAATCAATAAAGTCAGTGCACATTTGTCGTTTATAGTAGTGAAAAACCACCCGGCCCACTCGTGTCCCACATACTCCTTCTCCGAATCTAATTGGGGCCAGGAGATAATTGTGCTCTGACCCTGTTTATCCGGTCTGCCCTCTGTCAAACATACATTGGCTGCTTGTCGAGCAGCCGCAGCCAGCCGCGGGCAATACGATAGATCAACCAGAGAGTCAGGGCGAGCAGCAGGCCCAGCCCGACCGGGGCGCCGACCAGGGTCACAACCAGCAGCATGGCAATGATCAGCCACAGCAATGCAAACCAGAAGGTGCGGATTTGCCACCGATAGTGCGATGCCGCCCAGGTGCCGCGCGCACCACCGCGTTTCACGTAGCTGATGATGACGGCGATGATCGATGGCGCACTCCCGACGAAGCCGCCGATCACGGTTGCGGCCCCGGTTACACCCAGCACGATAGCAACCGCATGCAGGCCGTAGACAACATGCGCAGCCACCAGGGCAGAGGGCACGGGTTCTTCGCTCCGGGTTTCATCGTCGGATGACAAGGCAGTTCTCCGCGGCTTTAAGGACAGAGCTGCCAGTGTACCGATGTTTTCAGGACAAATGGAGGCAATGGCCGGTTATTCCGGCATCTCGACAGGCAGATAGAAAAACACAAAGCGACCCTGCTCGATATCCACCTTGAGCGTTGCACCGTGGTAGACCCCGTAATCCACATACCCGGGTACTGCACAAGATAACGGGTGTCAGACCAGAAATAATGATGTCAGAGCACATCTTCTACCTGGCGCTTCCCCAACTCGAGTGGATAGATTCCCGTTGCAGGGCCGACTTCATTCGGCCAACGCCGGTTCGCAAATGGTCGAATGAATTCGACCCTACAGGGCTGATCATTAAACACCGCTGGTCGAATGAATTCGACCCCACTGTAGGGCCGAATTCATTCGGCCCACAACCCTGCCATCAGCAGCAATGCGACTCGTCTGACTTGATGTCTTACCCACGCAATCAGGGTAATATCCTTCAACTTGCGCAAGAGTTAAATGTGCCCTGACATCATTAACTTTGGGCTATAATTTCCGCCAGCCATATGAAAAGCAATCTACAGAAATCCATTGACCGGCAGCGCGACATCCTGAAAGGCTGGCTGTCAGCCTCGCTGGTCAACATTGCGGACGACTGCAAACAGCGCTGGCCGGATCGGCAGGCCCTGGAGGCGCGCCTGATGGAGGGCATGGCAGAGCTACCGTACTGCAAGTATCTCTACCTGCTCGATGAGCGCGCGCACCAGATCACCTCGAATGCGTCCCGCGACGGCCTGCTGAAATCACAGTACGGCCGTGACCGCAGCGAACGCCCGTATCTTGCCAGTGCCTTGGCCGGCGAGCCATTCTCCCTCTCCGATGCCTACATCAGTCGCAATGCCCGGCGCCCCACACTGACAGCCGTCCAGCTCATCCATGCAGACGACGGCCGCCTGCTCGGCTATCTCGGGGCGGACTTCGACCTGCGTGAACTGCCCGCCACGCAGGCCCTGTACAAGCAACCCGATCAATGGATGCAACTCAAGGGCGATCCGGCCATCCGCTCCGGCCTCTTCCACCAGGCGCGGGTGACCAGCCCGATGGACGAGCACATCGACGAGGTACTGGACCTGCTGGCAGAACTGATAACGGTCAACGGAATTTTCCATGCCAAGCTGCACTTCTCCAGTTCCCGCGCCACCCTCTGGACGGTGGACGACCCGTATCGATTCCGCATCCACGGCATCGACGAGCTCACCAACCCCGATCTCTGCCTGGCCTATCCTCGCCGAAACTACCCGGCCGATGCCGCCATCCCGGCCGATGCTGTTGCCAGGATCCTGCATTGTTTCCGTGACCTCAGGTTCATGGATGAA
>JBATJF010000353.1:0-2942 GCA_049668345.1 Gammaproteobacteria bacterium | reverse complement strand
CACCCAGCAGTGCATCCAGACCCCGACCCAATCCGCGTTTTTTAACTGCCATGTGAATTACCGTCGCTTGTCAGACTGTCTATTAATATTCTGTCGCATCGGAGGCGGCCGTTTCCGCCAGTTCGTTTTCACTGCTGTCTGCCGTAACCACCGGTGAGTGGCGACGCAGGTATTCACCGGCCAGCGCGAGATAGGCAATGGCGCCGCGCGAACCCTTGTCATAGCGCAGCACCGGCAAGCCGTGGCTGGGCGCCTCGGCCAGGCGCACGTTGCGCGGGATGATGGTGCGATAGACCTTGTCGCCGAAATGCTGCTGCAGCTGCGCGGACACCTCCATCGCGAGGTTATTGCGCGCATCGAACATGGTGCGCAGCAGACCCTCGATATCGAGTTCCGGATTGACCGCCACGCGCACCTGCTCCACGGTATCCAGCAGTGCGGACAGGCCTTCGAGCGCATAATACTCGCACTGGATCGGTATCAGCACGCCGTGCGCGGCGGCCAGCGCATTCACCGTGAGCATGTTCAGCGACGGCGGACAATCGATCAGGATCACGTCGTAGTCGGCCTGCACATAGCTGAGCGAGGAGCGCAGGCGGCGCTCGCGGTCGTCCTTGGCCATCAGTTCGACCTCGGCCGCGGTCAGGTCGGCATTGCCCGGCAGGATGTCGTAACCGGCGGCATCCGCGTGCACGATCGCGCTGCGTATATGGCAATGCCCGAGCAGCACATCGTAACCGGTACGACTGATCTCGTGCTTGTCGATGCCGCTGCCCATGGTCGCATTGCCCTGGGCGTCGAGATCGATCAGCAACACGCGCCGACCGGTTTCCGCGAGTGACGCGGCGAAGTTGACGCTGGTCGTGGTCTTGCCCACGCCGCCTTTCTGGTTGGTTACGGCGAGTATCCTGGCTGTCATGTGGCGGCCTCCTCTGTACCGGCGGCTGGCTGCATGGCAACCACATGGCGCTCGGCGTCCAGTCCCGGCACTTTCAGTGCAATCACATCCGCACTCACGCCCGTGGCCTCCAGGCACTCGATTTCCGTCATCGGGTAAACACCCTTCATCGCCAGCATATGACCCTCCGGCCGACACAGGCGCGACACGTAACGGTAGTAGTCTGGCAGATCGGAAAACGCGCGGCAGATCGTCGTGTCGAACAGTGTTTCAGGCTGGTAGTCCTCGATGCGGGAGTTGACCAGCGTGATGTTGTCGAGATTGAGTATGCCGAGTGTCTGCTGCACGAAGCGCAGTTTCTTGCTGCTGCTGTCGAGGAGCACGAATTCGCGCTCGGGACAGGCGATGGCCAGCGGGATACCCGGCAGACCCGCGCCCGTACCGACATCGAGCACGCGGTCGCCGCGCAGGTGGTCGACGATCGACAGGCTGTCGAGGATGTGGCGCGTGATAATGTCTGCCGGCTTGCGCACCGAGGTCAGGTTGTAGACGCGGTTCCAGTTCATCAGCTCGGTGACGTATTCCATCAACAGCTCGTCACCGCCGAGGCGCTCCTCCAGACCGAGCTCCAGGATCCCGTCCTCGAGCAACTCGCCGGGATCAACGTAGCCGTTGTTTTTCCCCTTGCGATTGCGGTTGTAGAGTCCGGTATACATATCCTGCCTGTTGTGATTGGCGATTGCTACGCGCTCTTGCGTACCAGCCGGTTTTTCTTGATATGTATCAGCAGCAGCGATATCGCCGCCGGCGTGACGCCCGGAATGCGCGCTGCCTGGCCGATAGTCTGCGGTCTTGCATCCAGCAGCTTTTCGCATACCTCGCTGGACAGTCCGCGTACCGCATTGTAATCGAATTCCAGCGGCAATGTTTGTTCCTGGTGGCGACGCTGGCGGTCGATCTCGCCGGCCTGGCGATCCAGGTAGCCCGCGTATTTCGCCTGGATCTCGACCTGCTCGGCCACCACTGCTTCGGCGACCGGCGGCCCCAGTCCCTCGACGGCAGTCAGTGTGCGGTAATCCAGCTCCGGACGGCGCAGCAGGTCAGCGGCGAACTGCTCGCGGGCCAGCGGCTTGTCCAGCAGGCCGGCGACGGCGCGGCCAGCCGTGCTGTCCGGCCGCACCAGCACGGCCGCAAGACGCTGCTGCTCCTGTTCGATGGCCATGCGCTTGGTGCGGAACGCCGACCAGTGCACGTCGTTTACCAGGCCCAGGCGGTGGCCCGTTTCGGTCAACCGCAGGTCGGCAGTGTCCTGGCGCAGCGACAGCCGGTATTCAGCGCGACTGGTGAACATGCGATAGGGTTCGCCGGTACCGCGCGTCACCAGGTCGTCGATGAGCACGCCGATATAGGCCTGCTCGCGGCCCGGGGTCCAGGGTTCGTTGTCCTGCGCCTGGCGTGCGGCATTCAGGCCGGCGATTAGTCCCTGGGCGGCGGCCTCCTCGTAACCGGTGGTGCCGTTGATCTGGCCGGCGAAGTACAGGCCGTCGATGACCTTGGTCTCGAGCGAATATTTCAGATCGCGCGGATCGAAAAAATCGTATTCGATGGCGTAGCCGGGGCGGGTGATATGCGCGCGCTCGAAACCGGCGATGGAGCGCACCAGTGACTGCTGCACATCATAGGACAGGCTGGTGGAGATGCCGTTCGGATAGACCTCGTGCGTATCCAGGCCTTCCGGTTCGATGAAAATCTGGTGCGAGTCCCGGTCGGCAAAGCGCACCACCTTATCCTCGATGGACGGGCAATAGCGCGGACCGACGCCCTCGATCGCGCCGCTGTACAGCGGTGAATCGTCAAGACCGTCGCGGATGATGTCGTGGGTGCGCGCATTGGTACGGGTAATGTGGCAGCAGACCTGGCGCGGGTGGTCGGCCGCGCTGCCCAGGAACGACATCACCGGCAGCGGCTCGTCACCGGGCTGCGCCTGCAGCTGGCGGTAGTCGCTGCTCCGCCCGTCGATGCGCGGCGGCGTGCCGGTCTTGAG
>JBATJF010000352.1:0-1705 GCA_049668345.1 Gammaproteobacteria bacterium | reverse complement strand
GTCATCGAACACTTCGCGGAATACTCACCCTCTGAAAAGTTCTGGCGACTCTCCATCCTCGCAAAACCGGCTAAAGACAAGCCGCTTTCGCTGCGGGCATTCCTCAGCAAGGACGGCCAGTCTGTTTCCGAGACCTGGAATTACCGGCTCCCGGCCAATAACAGCATACTCGGCAACGGAGGCTAGGCGTGGCACGCAGCAACGCTGAATACGCCCTCGGGCGGGTGCTTGCCTGGTTGCGCTGGTCCGGCGTACCTGTTACCCGTGACATGACCCGTATGGCCCTGAATATCGTCGAGCAGGCGCTGGCAGACGGGGATGCCGACCTGTTCCATCGCGTGTTTGAAGCCTTGCCGAAACGCATTGACGTGCCCGAAATACGGCTGCCTCGTGCCGCTCTGCCGATCAATCGCATCAGTCTCGGCTACGCCCCCTACCTGTAATGGATCTGCCTGCCGGTCGTGCCGACGAGGCCGAAACCGCCGTGACCGCCAGTGGGCCTGTAAAGTGGCGTGCCGTGGTGTTGCGGCGCCGTGCAGTGCTGACACTGCTGGTGCTGGTGCAAACCCTGGTGGCGTCCTATTTCATGATCTCGGTGCTGCCCTATCATGGCGGCAACGCTGTGGAGCAGGGGCTGGTGGTCCTGTTCGCGATACTCTTTGCCTGGATTTCCGTCGGTTTCTGGACCGCGGTTTTCGGTTTCGTCATGCGCCGCCGCGGCGGCGATGTCTACTCGCTTGCGCGCCGCCACAACAAGCAGCGTCTGGCGGAGACGCCGCTTGCCCGCACCGCTGTCATCATACCCGTCTACCACGAGCCGATCGATCGCAGCTTCCGTGGCATACGCGCGATTTTCCGGTCACTGCAGGCTACCGGCCAGCTGGAGCACTTCGACTTTCACATTCTCTCCGACAGCCGTGATCCCAATGTCTGGCTTGCCGAGCAGGCCGCCTGGTTCCAGCTTTGCCAGGAACTGGATGCGGCTAACCACCTGTTCTATCGCCGCCGAACGGTCAACCTGCGCTACAAGAGCGGCAACGTCGCCGATTTTTTACGGAGATGGGGCCGGTATTACGAATACATGATCGTGCTGGACGCTGACAGCGTGATGAGCGGTGAAACGCTGGTGCGAATGGTCAGGCACATGCAGCTGGAACCGCAAGTCGGCATCCTGCAGACCAATCCCGCACTGATCAATGCCAGGTCGGCCTTTGCAAGATTTCAGCAGTTCTCCAATCGCTTCTATGGGCCATTGTTCAGCGCCGGTCTCGCCTCCGTTCAACTGGGTGAAGCGGTTTACTGGGGACATAACGCCATCTTGCGCGTCGCGCCCTTCATAAGACACTGCGGCTTGCGCGAGCTGCCCGGCATCGGACTCTTCAAGGGGCCCATCTTGAGCCATGATTTCGTGGAAGCGGCCTATATGGGCAGGGCCGGCTACGAAATCTGGATGGAGCCGGATCTGCCACAGAGTTACGAAGAATCTCCGCCGACACTCGTGGATGAACTGACGCGTGACCGGCGCTGGGTCAAGGGGAACCTGCAGCATCTCTGGCTCCTGCTGTTCAGCAGGAAACTCCGCCTGGCCCACCGACTGGCGTTTCTCAATGGCATCATGTCCTATCTGACCTCACCCCTCTGGCTGGCCTTTCTGGTGCTGACGAGTATCGAAACCACGCGTCTGGTGCTGTGGCCGATCAATTAC
>JBATJF010000351.1:0-9407 GCA_049668345.1 Gammaproteobacteria bacterium | reverse complement strand
GGGCCTCGATGCGCAGTCGATGCTGGCGAATCCACGCCAGGCCTACCTGCTGCTGAACGTCGAGCCGGCGCATGACTGCAACGATCCGGCTCTGGCCATGCGGGCCATGAACGCGGCCGGCTTCGTCGTGTCCATCAGCCCGTGGGCCAGCGCGGCCATGCGGGAAATTGCCGACGTGCTGCTGCCGATCGGTCCCTTCACCGAGACCTCCGGCACCTTCATCAATGCCGAGGGACGCTGGCAGAGTTTCAGCGGCGTGGCCAGCCCGGTGGGCGACAGTCGCCCGGGCTGGAAGGTGCTGCGCGTGCTCGGCAACCAGTTCGGGCTGGATGGCTTCGGGCAGAACAGCAGCGAGGAGGTCCGCGATACGCTGCTGGGACACGCCGGCGTCCTCAACCTGGACAATATGCAGCCGCCAGGTCCGGTCTCGACCGGGCAGACCGGCGACGGCCTGGAGCGTATCGGCGACGTGGCGATCCACTCGGCCGATGCGCTGGTGCGACGTGCCGCGGCATTGCAGATGACGCCGGATGCGGGCTCGGCCGCCCTGGTACACCTCAATTCACGCCAGGCGGAACTCGCCGGCGTGCGCGACGGCTACACCGTGACCATCACGCAGGGTGAGGCCAGCAAGGTGATGGATGTCTGCATCGATGAGCGCGTGGCCGACGGTTGCCTCTGGATCCAGGCCGGTACCGTGGCCGCGGCCTCGCTGGGTGCGGCCTTCGGGCCGGTCACTATCGAGCGGGTGTGAGCACGCGGCCATGAACGGGACCACACTGAAAAAATCCTACACGGGACACTGGATCGTCACCCTGCTGGTACTGGCCGTGCTGGGTGCGGCCGGTCTCATGCTCGGTTTGCATTACTGGGAAGACATCAAGGCCAGCGCGGCGCTGTATTCGCTGGTGAAGATCGTACTGATCCTGGTGCCGCTGATGCTGGGCGTGGCCTACCTGACGTTCGCCGAGCGCAAGATCATCGGCTACATGCAGGTGCGCGTCGGGCCGAACCGCGTAGGGCCGCGCGGCTGGCTGCAGCCGATTGCCGACGCCCTCAAGCTGCTGATGAAGGAAATCATCGTCCCGACCAACGCCAACCGCTTCCTGTTCGTGGTCGCGCCCATGCTGTCGATTGCACCGGCGCTGGCCGCCTGGGCGGTGCTGCCATTCACCGATACGCTGGTACTGGCCAACATCGATGCCAGCCTGTTGTATATCCTGGCGCTGACCTCGGTCGGCGTCTACGGCGTGATCATCGCCGGCTGGGCCTCGAACTCGAAATATGCCTTCCTGGGCTCCATGCGCTCGGCGGCGCAGATTGTGTCCTACGAAATCGCCATGGGCTTTGCGCTGGTCGGCGTGCTGATCGCCGGCGGCAGCCTGAACCTGGTTGAAATCGTGCAGGCGCAGCAGGGCAGCGTGCTGCACTGGTTCTGGTTGCCGCTGCTGCCGCTGTTCCTGGTGTACTTCATCTCCGGTGTCGC
Organism: Gammaproteobacteria bacterium; assembly: GCA_049668345.1. GTDB lineage: Bacteria > Pseudomonadota > Gammaproteobacteria > UBA9214 > UBA9214 > UBA9214. The sequence continues at coordinate 7,921 of JBATJF010000351.1, read as the reverse complement.
GGAGACCAACCGCGCACCGTTCGATGTCTCCGAGGGCGAATCGGAAATCGTCGCCGGCTTCCACGTGGAGTATTCCGGCATGGCGTTCGCGGTGTTCTTCCTCGCCGAGTACGCCAACATGATCCTGATCGCGGCACTGGCCTCGCTGATGTTCCTCGGCGGCTGGTTATCGCCCTTCGAGGGAATTATTCCTGACAGGTATCTCACGACCGGCATCACCGGACTGGTGCTCGGTCCCGGCGCGCACTGGCTGTTCGCGAAGACCTCGCTGATGCTGCTGTTCTTCCTGTGGTTCCGCGCCACCTTTCCGCGCTACCGCTACGACCAGATCATGCGGCTGGGCTGGAAGGTGTTCATCCCGATCACCATTGTCTGGCTGGTGGTGGAAGGCGCCGCGGTGGTGCTGAACATCGCCCCGTGGTTCGACTGAGGGAGGCGCGCTGCAATGGACGGGTTTACCAGCTTTCTGAAAAGTCTTTTCCTCTGGGAACTGATCCAGGGCATGCGCCTGACCGGGCGCCGGCTGTTTTCGGACAAGATCACGGTGCAGTACCCGGACGAGAAGACCCCGCAGTCGAACCGCTTCCGCGGCCTGCATGCCCTGCGCCGCTATCCGAACGGCGAGGAGCGTTGCATCGCCTGCAAGCTGTGCGAGGCGGTATGCCCGGCGCTGGCGATCACCATCGAGGCGGAGGAGCGTGCCGACGGGACACGCCGCACCACGCGCTACGACATCGACCTGTTCAAGTGCATCTATTGCGGTTTTTGCGAGGAGTCCTGCCCCGTCGATTCCATTGTCGAGACGCGCGAATTCGAATATGCCTTCGAGAACCGCGGCGAGAATATCATGACCAAGGACATGCTGCTGGCCATCGGTGACAGGTACGAGGCGCAGATCGCCGCCGACCGGAAACAGGATGCGAGGTACCGCTGATGGACTTTGAACGCATCATCTTCTATATCTTCGCCGCCATCCTGGTGTTCGCCGCCGGGCGTGTGATTACCGTGCGCAACCCGGTGCATGCGGCCATGCACCTGGTGCTGGCTTTTTTCACCTGCGCCGGCCTGTGGCTGCTGCTGGAGGCCGAGTTCCTCGCCATCACGCTGGTGCTGGTGTATGTCGGTGCGGTCATGGTGCTGTTCCTGTTCGTGGTAATGATGCTCGACATCAACACCTCGCCGTTGCGCGAGGGATTCGTGCGCTACCTCCCGCTCGGGGCGACGGTGGCGCTGCTGATTTTCGCCGAGATGTTCATGGTGGTTGGTGCGAAGCATTTCGGCAGCGACGTGGTGGCCATTCCCGCACGTCACGGGGAGGGCTACAGCAACGTCCGTGAACTCGGCAGCGTACTGTATACCGATTACGTATACCCGTTCGAGATCGCCGCGGTGATCCTGCTGGTGGCGATTATCGCCGCCATTGCCCTGACCATGCGCAAGCGGCCGGAAACGAAATACCAGGACCCGTCGCAGCAGGTCATGGTCAAGCGAGCCGACCGCGTGCGGCTGGTCAGCATGAAGACCGAAGAGAAACAATGATACTGGCAGGTTATGCCTCGCGCAGAGACGCAGAGGCGCAGAAAACCTAATGCATACGAAGATTAATGATGAGTGGGTGAGGGATGTTGAGTTGAACTGTTTAAAGGTCTTTCTCTGCGGACCCTGCGTCTCTGCGCGAGATGGTTCTTCAACAGGCCTCCGGTGCCAATGACATGATTGCGTTATCCGACTACCTGATACTGGCGGCGATCCTGTTCGCGCTGAGCGTCGCGGGCATTTTCCTGAACCGCAAGAACGTCATCATCCTGCTGATGGCCATCGAGCTCATGCTGCTGTCGGTGAACATGAACTTTATCGCGTTTTCGTATTTTCTCGGCGACATGGCGGGGCAGATCTTCGTGTTCTTCATCCTGACCGTGGCGGCCGCCGAGGCCGCTATCGGTCTGGCGATCCTGGTCGTGCTGTTCCGCAACCGCCGCACCATCAACGTCCAGGACCTGGATACACTGCAGGGGTAACGGCATGAACGGTGTCAGCAAAATGATCTACCTTGCCATCCCGCTGGCGCCATTGCTGGGTGCCATATTCGCGGGCCTGCTCGGCCGCTCGATCGGCCGTGCCGGGGCGCATACCGTCACCATTCTCGGCGTGGCGACGTCCTTCGTGCTGTCGCTGGTGGTGCTCAGGCAGTTCGCCTTCGGCGGCGCCGAACCCTGGAACGGTACGGTCTACACCTGGATGGTGACGGAGGGTGTGCGTTTCGAGATCGGCTTCCTGATCGACAAGCTGACGGCGCTGATGATGACCGTGGTCACCTTCGTCTCGCTGATGGTGCATATCTACACCATCGGCTACATGCGGGACGACCCGGGCTACCAGCGCTTCTTCAGCTACATCGCGCTCTTTACCTTCTCCATGCTGATGCTGGTGATGTCCAACAACTTCCTGCAGCTGTTCTTCGGCTGGGAGGCGGTTGGCCTGGTCTCCTACCTGCTGATCGGTTTCTGGTACACGCGCCCGAGCGCTATCTACGCCAACCTGAAGGCCTTCCTGGTAAACCGGGTCGGCGACTTCGGCTTCCTGCTCGGCATCGCGGCCATCTACGCGACCTTCAACAGTCTCGACTACGCGACGGTGTTCGCCGCCGCGCCCGCCGAGCAGGGCACCATGTACCAGGTCATACCCGGCGTCGACTGGTCGCTGATGTCGGTGATCTGCATCCTCCTGTTCATCGGCGCCATGGGCAAGTCCGCGCAGGTGCCGCTGCACGTCTGGCTGCCGGATTCCATGGAAGGCCCGACCCCGATATCGGCGCTGATCCACGCGGCCACCATGGTGACCGCCGGTATCTTCATGGTGGCGCGCATGTCGCCGCTGTTCGAGCTGTCCGAGACGGCGCTGGTCTTCGTTATGGTGATCGGCACCATCACTGCGCTGTTCATGGGTTTCCTCGGCATCGTGCAGAACGACATCAAGCGCGTGGTGGCCTATTCCACGCTGTCGCAACTCGGTTACATGACCGTGGCGCTGGGTGTGTCGGCCTATGCGGCCGGTATCTTCCACCTGATGACGCATGCCTTCTTCAAGGCGCTGCTGTTCCTCGCAGCCGGCTCGGTTATCATCGCCATGCACCACGAGCAGGACATCCGCAAGATGGGCGGGCTGCGCAAGTACATGCCGATCACCTGGATCACGTTCCTGGTGGGCTCGCTGGCGCTGATCGGCACGCCATTCTTCTCCGGCTTCTTCTCCAAGGACACCATTATCGAGGCCGTGCACCATTCGAACCTGCCATATGCAGGTGTGGTATATGTGGCCGTGCTGGCCGGCGTATTCATCACCGCGCTGTACAGCTTCCGCCTGTACTTCCTGGTGTTTCACGGCGCGCCGCGCATGGATGACCATACCCGCGAACACCTGCACGAAACGCCCTGGGTGGTGACCGGCCCGCTGATCATGCTGGCGATTCCGTCGGTGCTGGCCGGCTACCTGATCGACCCGGTGGTATTCGGTGACTGGTTCAACGGCGTGATTCATGTCGCCGCGAACCACGATGTGCTGGCCGCGATAGCGGAGCATTATCACGGCCCGGCCAGCTTCGTGCTGCACGCCTTCGGCGGCCCGGCCATCTACCTGGCCATTGCCGGCGTTGCCACGGCCTGGTACATCTACATGAAGAACCCGCAGCTGGCTGACAATGTCCGGCAGCGTTTCAACGGTATCTACCAGTTGCTGGTCAACAAGTACTACGCGGACGATTTCAACGAGGTCGTGTTCGCCGGCGGTGCCCGCGGTCTCGGCCAGTTGCTGTGGCGTGTCGGTGACGTGGTGCTCATCGACGGGCTGATCGTCAACGGCAGTGCGCGCGTGGTGGGCTGGACTGCCGGCGTCGTGCGCCGTATCCAGACCGGGCATCTCTACACCTATGCCTTCAGCATGATCATCGGCCTGCTGCTGATGCTGTTCTGGTTCGTGTTCCGCGCAACGGGGGCAGCGGCATGATCGATTACCCGCTGCTGAGTCTGCTCATCTGGCTGCCGATCGCCGGCGCCGCCGCCTTGCTGGTGATGGACGCACTGGGCAACAAGGCCTGTCGCGAGACGGCCCTGGTCGTGTCCGTGCTGACCTTCATCCTGAGTGTCCCGCTCTATATCGGCTTCGAAACCAGCACGGCCTCGATGCAGTTCCAGGAAATGATCCCCTGGATCGCGGCCTTCAATGCCAACTATCACCTCGGCGTGGACGGTATTTCCATGCCGCTGATTATACTTACCACGTTCACGACGGTGCTGGTGGTGCTGGCCGGCTGGCAGGTAATCAGGGACAAGACCGCGCAGTACATGGCCGCCTTCCTGGTCATGGAGGGCCTGATGAACGGCGTGTTCGCATCGCTGGATGCGGTGCTGTTCTACGTGTTCTGGGAGGCGATGCTGATCCCGATGTTCCTCATCATCGGCGTGTGGGGCGGGCCGCGGCGTGTGTACGCCACTATCAAGTTCTTCCTCTACACCTTCCTCGGTTCGGTGTTCATGCTGGTTGCGCTGATCTACATGTACCTGCAGTCCGGCAGCTTCGGCATCCTCGATTTCCACCTGCTGCCGCTGGGCATGACCGAGCAGACGCTGATCTTCCTGGCTTTCCTGATGGCGTTTGCCGTGAAGGTGCCGATGTGGCCGGTGCACACCTGGCTGCCGGACGCGCACGTCGAGGCGCCGACCGGTGGCTCGGTGATCCTGGCCGCCATCATGCTCAAGATCGGCGGCTATGGATTCCTGCGTTTCAGCCTGCCGATCACGCCGGATGCCAGCCACGCGCTCGACTGGCTGATCATCCTCATGTCGCTGGTCGCGGTGGTGTATATCGGCTTCGTCGCGCTGGTGCAGAGCGACATGAAGAAGCTGATTGCCTACTCGTCGATTGCGCACATGGGTTTTGTGACCCTCGGCATTTTCCTCGTGTTCACACTGCTGGACAACAGCGGCTCCGTCGAGGGCGCGGCGCTCGGCATGGAAGGCGGTATGGTGCAGATGATCTCGCACGGCTTCATCTCCGGTGCACTGTTCCTGTGTGTCGGAGTGCTGTATGACCGCGTGCACAGCCGCGAGATCAGCGCCTATGGCGGCGTGGCCAATACCATGCCGGTGTTCGCCGCCTTCATGGTGCTGTTCGCCATGGCCAACTCGGGCCTGCCCGGCACCTCCGGTTTCGTCGGAGAGTTCATGGTGATCCTGGCCAGCTTCAAGGCGAACTTCTGGTTCGCGTTGCTGGCCGCCACGACGCTGATCCTCGGTGCCGCGTACAGCCTGTGGATGGTCAAGCGCGTGGTGTTCGGCGATATCGCCAATGACGAAGTCCGCCAGCTGAAGGACATCGACGGCCGCGAGACTTTCATTCTTGGCAGCCTTGCGGTGGTCGTGCTGCTGTTCGGCCTGTGGCCCGCACCGCTGGTCGAAGTGATGCATGCCAGCGTCGACAACCTGTTGCTGCACCTGTCCGTGAGCAAGCTGCCGTCCGCCGAAACCGGGGTGGCGCTGCTGCAGGCCATACAGCCCTGAGGTGAACACGATGAGTATTCCGCTGACCGAATTCGCACTGTTCCTGCCGGAGGTGTTCGTGCTCTGCATGGCCTGCGCCATCCTGGTACTGGAGGCCTTCTTCGGCCAGCGCCGGCCGCAGCTCAGCTATGTGCTGGCCCAGCTGACCCTGCTGGTCGCGGCGCTGATCAGTGCCGGCACCCTGGATACCGGGCGCACCCTGGCGCTGGGCGACATGTTCGTTCACGATCCGATGGCGGCGCTGCTCAAGACCAGCATCTTCCTGGTGGTGGTCGGCGCCTTTGCCTACGCACGCAGCTACCTGACCACCCAGGGCGCCCTGCGCGGCGAGTACTACGTGCTGGGCCTGTTCGCGGTGCTGGGCATGCAGGTGATGGTGTCGGCGCACAGCCTGCTGACGATCTATCTCGGACTGGAACTGCTGTCGCTGTCGCTGTACGCGATGGTGGCCTTCGACCGTGACTCCGCGCCGGCCTCCGAGGCGGCGATGAAGTATTTCGTACTCGGTGCACTGGCCTCCGGCATGCTGCTGTACGGTATGTCCATGATCTACGGCGCGACCGGCAGCCTGGATATCACCCGCATCGCGACGGTTATCGGCGACACGCAGGACAAGGGGATGATACTGGTGTTCGGGTTATGCTTTATCGTGGTCGGCCTCGCCTTCAAGTTCGGCGCCGTGCCGTTCCACATGTGGGTGCCGGACGTCTATCACGGCGCGCCGACGGCGGTGACCCTGTTCATCGGCAGTGCCCCGAAGATCGCCGCCTTCGCCATGGCCATGCGCCTGCTGTCCGAATCCCTGGGCGGGCTGGTGGTCGACTGGCAGGGCATGCTGGCGATCCTGTCCGTGCTCTCGCTGGCCATCGGCAACGTGGTTGCCATCGCGCAGACCAACCTGAAGCGCATGCTGGCCTATTCGACCATCTCGCATGTCGGCTTCCTGCTGCTGGGAATCCTGGCGGGGACCGCGCCGGGCTATTCCGCCGCCATGTTCTACGCCATCACCTACGCGCTGATGGCGATCGGCGGCTTCGGCATTATCATCCTGCTGAGCCGGGCCGGTTACGAGGCCGACAGCCTGGATGATTTCAAGGGTCTGAACGACCGCAGCCCGTGGTTCGCGCTGATGATGCTGATACTGATGTTCTCGATGGCCGGCGTGCCGCCGACGGTCGGTTTCTACGCCAAGCTGTCCGTGCTGCAGGCCGTGATCAACGTCGACATGCTGTGGCTGGCACTGGTCGCGGTGGCCTTCTCCATTATCGGGGCCTTTTACTACATCCGCCTCGTCAAGCTCATGTACTTCGATGCGCCGGAATCCGATGCACCGCTGGCGGTCAACGCCGACCTGCGTATCGTCGTCAGCGTGAACAGCCTCGCCGTGCTCGGTCTTGGCCTGTTCCCGGGTGGCCTGCTTGCCCTCTGTAACAGCGTACTGACCTGACACCGTAAAACGGGCCGGGTACTTTATCGGGTGGAGCCGGCATACCGCCTCTTGTTGTCAGGAAATTTAACTGCCTGTATTTATTGAGGATATTGCGGACAGGGCGGAGCGGGCTGCGGCGTGTCGCCGACGCCGGCGCCACGGCAACAAAAAGGCGGCCAGGCGAGAAATTGCTGGTAAGATGCACCTGCCCTGAAACCCTGCAAGCGACGCTCGATACGGGACAGACCATGCCAAGCGAAACAGTCGAAAAGTACAACCTGCAGGACACGATCGGCTTGCCAATGATCGAATCGGCCGGCGGTCTGGTGTGCAGCGACGACAACTGCATCCTGATGATCTTCAAGCGCGGCAAGTGGGACTTGCCCAAGGGACGTGTCGAGGCGGACGGCTACGAAAAGGCCGCACTGCGCGAGGTGCACGAGGAGACCGGCCTGAAAGAGGAAAAGCTCGTGATCACGGGCAAGCTGGTGCCCACCTGGCATACCACGCGCCACGGCATGCAGAAATACCTCAAGAAAACCCACTGGTACATGATGCATTACAATGGACATAACGACGATGTCCGCCCGCAGGTGGAAGAGGGCATCATCGAGTGCCGCTGGGTGCACCTGTGCGATCTCAACCAGTTCCGGGAGAAGATCCATCCGCGGATCAACTACGTGGTCGAGTTCTGGCACAAGAATCTTGCCTACGTGCCACGAAAATAAACCGGGGTAGAACCGGCCCGCACCTTGCCGGAGCCGGGGGCCGCAATGCCGATTCCGTTCGGTTAATCGCGGCCTTAGAGGGTTTCTGCTGATTTCCATTGGGTTTTTGCTCGCTGACTCTTGAAAACGTGCAAGTCAGTCGCTACACTTCATCGCCGTTGATGCGGGGTGGAGCAGTCTGGCAGCTCGTCGGGCTCATAACCCGAAGG
>JBATJF010000350.1:0-2707 GCA_049668345.1 Gammaproteobacteria bacterium | reverse complement strand
TGCTTGACCTCGACCATCCTGAGATCTTCAATGACCTCGAATCCATGGCCACCCGACACCAGCAGGATGACATCACCTGCACCGAGCAGGCGACTTTCGAGATACGTCCTGTGATCATCGTAGAAATCCACGCGCAGCTTGCCACTCTTGATAAACAGGGCCTCCTGTGTGTAGATCACTTCCCTGGGCACCGGATTGTGGACGTGCGCATCGATGACCTTTCCCTGATGGTGCGTCATATGGGCAACCTGCTGCGACAGATCACCGGGGGTGAAGAAGTTGACACCGGGCATGTTGTACGAATCGTATATAATAACGGCGAGCAACTTGCCGCCATACAACACATTCTCGAAACCGTCTTTCATGATGTCTTCCCCGTAAACAGCCTGCGCAATATCAACTCGATTCTCGATGCTGCAAGCAACCGCATCAACTGGTCTGCAGTGAATACGAGTATCACTGATATGGCACTACCACGGAGATTCTCTTCGTAGTAGCCGAGCATCAATGCATGCCCGAGCACGTACCTCTGCACCAGCCAGGTCTTCGCCGGCCCGAGCCGGCGCCTCCACTTGTAGAGCGACTCCTTGCTGACGCCCGCAGAAAGATTGCCTTTCTGCCAGGGGCAACTGGTGTCAGAAAAGATTCCTGCTGCCGAATGATGGAACGAGTCGAGCATTGCCTCCTGGAAAGCAATGCCGAGAAACCCGCAGACAGTGTTGACTGTCTCGCGCGGCTGCTCCACCAGTGTTTCATAGCGCAGGTGCAACACCTGCTCCTGGTGCGGAAACTCCAGCACCGCCCCGACGCACGAGTCCCACAGCTTGGCGAAATTATGCAATGAACCCAGGTACCTGATCCGGTAATCGGCAGGCGACGTCGGCCTGATGACAGACATCGAGCCCACGCATGCCACCGGGTCCCTGATCAGGTTGATAAACCTGGCCTCGGGGTAGAACCGTGTGATTGCCAGCATATGCCTGGCGTGCAGCGTGGTCTTTTCAACCCACAGCGGCTTGTCGTCTTTATTGAACGAAGCAAGCAGATTCTCGAACAATGACCTGATGTCTGTTTCGGTATCCTGCTCCATGAATGCGGCAGGCAGTTCGATACCGGTCATTTCCCGAAAGTCAGCGGCAACCATGTCCAGGCAGCGCCTGTCGATTCTGGTACCGGGGTCGCTGTACTCAACGCCGAGACGGGGAATGATGCGGGAGAAAAAAGATGTTTCAGGCGCGCTATAGATCTCGCTGTGCGAGGCAAGCATGCTCTGCAACAGCGTGGTGCCGCTCCTTGGACAGCCGACGATGAAAATACCGCAGTTGTTCATGCGGCTGGAATCGCAATTCTGAAATTCATAAACGTTTTGATACCGGTGTATTTTCCTGCGAAATGCATCATCAGGATATTCTGGACGATCAGCGCAGCGGAAAACACCGCGGCAACACCCAGAACTCCGACATGGATAACGGCATATATCGATGCAACTATAGCCAGCAGACTTGTTAAGACACTGATTACCATCATGCTGCGCTGATGTCCGGTCATAAGCAGCACCATGCCGCAGGGTCCGGAAATAACATTGAACAGCTGACCAATTCCCAGAACCACCAGGATCAGGTAACCATCGCTGTAGAACGGGCCATACAGCAGTACCAGCAGGCTTTCACCAGCAAGGCAAAATACCACCATGACCAGCGCCGAGGGTATGGCAGCCAGCGTGGTACCGGTTCTCAGCGTCTGTTCCAGCCGGGTTTGCTGCTGCCTGTAAAACTGGTCTGCAATGACGGGAGAAACGACGGCATTCAGGATCATCAGCGAAGTCGGGATCGCCATGATGAGGCGCGCGGCAGCGCCGTACACAGCCACGTCATCAACAGTCAGGAAACTGCCGATGATCCAGATGTCGGCCTGGGTAAGCAGCAGCAAGGTGATATTGGTCGACCACATTGGCCAGGCAACCGAAACAATTCCCGACAGATCCGCCTGCCCCTGCCCGCGTGACGGCAAAATTATTTTCCAGAGGCGACCCGCACCCAGCACGGTGCTCAGCACTATCGGCCCGGCCAGCAGGCTTAGTACAAGGTCGATACTGCTTGTCTCGACGAGACTCCAGAGAAGATACATGGCGACTACTGACAGCAAACCGGGCAGCGTCGCCCCGTAGAGCGTGGCTGCCCGCACGTCATGATAGCCACGCAGGCTCTCGGAAATGATGCCAAGCATTGTCTGGAAAGAGAACCAGACCATCAGGATCAGTAATACATACCGGTCCAGTGACAGGCTGACAAAAACCTCCGGTGGCTTGATAACCACAAAGAACAGGCCCAGGCAGGACACGACGACAATCGCCTTAGCAACGACCTTTACTGCAAGGGTGGCCACTGATGCCGCCTGTTCGTGTTTCTCGTTGCTGAGAGCCTCGGCAATCAGGCGCACCACCGCGAGATTCATACCCAACTGGGAAACCAGCGCCAGTATCGTAATAAGGCTGAAGCAGAGAAAGTAGAAACCCACCTCGGCAGAGTCCAGCAGACGCGTGATAAACACGATGACAAGGAGCCCCGACAGCATCGACACCACGCGGCCGGTTAATACCCAGACCCCGTCGACAATCATCTTGTTACCAGTCAGCGACATAATCGGCTGATTGTATACATCTTCCCGCCGATAAACCAATACCGGGCAACCGATGATACGCATATAC
>JBATJF010000349.1:0-2612 GCA_049668345.1 Gammaproteobacteria bacterium | reverse complement strand
GTGGCCAGCTGCATTTGCTATTGCTAGTCTTGAATTAACCGGAAAGAACATAACAATGACAGGTTACCGGTACCGGAGGCAGTGATGAACAATAATAATGATCTTGCTTTTTTCCCCACGTTACTCTGCTCTGTAATTCTCGGTGTTATCAGTGTCGATGCCTGTGCCAGTGGCAGTGATTCGGTAAATACCACGTCCCGCGACACCGATTCCCGATATGAAGTGCCACAAGCACCGGGTTCCAAATGCCGTCGAAATGGAGTTGTCTGGTCCGGCGGGGTCGCTTTACGCTTCACTGATCGCATCAGTCCGCGACCGGTTCGCAGTCGATGGGACCGTGACACAGATAAAAGTATCCGCTGTACGGGTGTCGACGCATTTAAACAGTACCGTGTTTCTGATCAGCCATTGATCAGGTAGTGGTGTACTCTCGGCCCCGGCCTGCTGGGGCTGATTGAGATGGCAGGGAAGAAAGCAACTTGATTTCACAGATATGCTTAAGGACGGAAGTTGACCGATAGTGTTGAAAAACTCCATGGCCCGATCAACCCGTCAACGAGATTTCGATGCTTTGCATATTGCGACGAGAAAACCAATTCCAGTGCACTCCACACACCGAAATCACACCTTCCCATGCAACTGTATTGAACGTATCGACCAAAATCTGCCATTCGCCAAACACGCATCTTCCTGCAGATTATCGCTGCAACAGCACGACGGGGCACCTGTGGCGGCACTTTTATTTGACGTCATGATCGGCTAATGGGATAAGGGTGTCGAAAGACAGGATAGTGCAGCGATTGCCTGATGATGTTTAATTTCAATAATCGGAGGAACAGAAACAATGCAATACAAGAATATAGCACCCGGAGTAACGCTGATGGCTATCGGCTTATTGCTTGCCAGTACAAGCTACGCATTCGACATGGGCAATATGATGAACCCGTCGAAGTGGATGGGTGGCAACAATGATAGCGATCGTTACGATGACTATGACTATGACTATGGGTATGGTGGTCCCGGTTATGGCTATGGCGGCTATCCCGGCTATGGTTACGGCGGCTATGGCGGCCCCGGCTATGGTTACGGCGGCTATGGTGGCCCCGGTTATGGTTACGGCGGCTATGGTGGCCCCGGTTATGGCTACGGCGGCTATCCCGGCTATGGTGCCACGTCTACAATCGTTGTGCCGGGAGGCAGCTCCAGCGATTCTGAAATCGAGCAGTTGAAAGATCGCATCAGGCAGCTTGAAGGGGAAGTGAGGTAGTTTTCCAGCAAATCCCAGTCAACATGAAATTCGGTGGTACATGTGTGCACGCATTGCCACCGAAATTTTCAATATCGCCCTCATCGAAGACCCCTCCGGTAGCCGGTAACGAGGTCAGGGACGCGTACATATCAGCCCTTGATTGCCTTGGTGAATGCCTTGATTCCCGAAGCGTCTGCAGTGATTGTAAAATGGTAGCTACCTACCTGATGGTTGACATTAGAATCACGGGATAAGATCCTTCATCCGGAGTAATCATGCGTTGTGCCATGACCACTCGTATGGAAACACTCATGACCGGCAATCGCCTTCTGCTCCAGATGGGCCAGTTTCATGATTTCGATCACGATGACAAAGGCCTGTTTCCCTTTAGCAGCTCATCATGGTGCGGGCAGTAATATTTTTTCTGACCGGCATGCTTGCAATGCCCGTGGCTGCAGATAACTTTATGATGGCTGACGGCATCACACAGCCCGTGACGGCACGCTTCTCGATTTGTTATAACCATTCATGTACCAATGTGGCAACGGACTCCATTAGTGAAGAGGAGTGGCGCCGGGCAACAGCCCCGTTTTCCCGGGGCGCAAATACCGCGGCAGAGGAACGCGCTGTGATTGCGGATTCAATCGCTATCCTGGAAAAAATAACCGGTATGCACCTGGGAACATCGGTTGATAAAGGCGGCAACCTTGCCGGCTTTGGCAGACCAAAGCAGCTCGACTGTATCGATGAATCCACCAACACCAACACTACCTGCGCATGCTGGAGCGGGATGGATTGTTCAGGTTTCACACCGTTGCAGATCGTTCGACACGTTTCGGAATTTTCATCGGAATCCCGCATACAACGGCTGTGATCCGGGAAAATGCTGCCGGGATTCGCTATGCCGTCGATTCCTGGTTCCTTGACAACGGCCAGCCGCCCTACATCGTGAAACTCGAAGACTGGAAATCCGGAAAAGATCCGTATTAGCGGCAGTGAAGGGGGCTAGTACCCACTGCTGTCCCACAAACTCCCGCTTCCTGGCCCTCTCGGCAATTGCTCCTGGATTGCTCTACTCTCTGCATATATCCAGCTGGATAAGTGGTTGGCATGTGTTTATCCTTCCTGTCCGGGGCGCCAGTCTGCACGGTCCACGCCGTCGGGAACATCATCGTAACCCGTTACATGCATGAGGAGCCGATGTGAAAGAACGCAAGGTCGATGTCGCCATCATAGGCTCCGGCAGTGCCGGACTGTATTCGCTGGGCAAGGTACGTCCCTCAGGAAAATCGTTTGTACTGATCAATGGCGGTGAGCTGGGGACCACCTGCGCGCGTGTCGGCTGCATGCCCTCCAAGGCCGT
>JBATJF010000348.1:0-6982 GCA_049668345.1 Gammaproteobacteria bacterium | reverse complement strand
CCGCGCGCCTCCAGCGCCTGCTGGGTATCTGCGACCATGTCCGGGTTGCCGCAGATCATGACCTGTGAAACGTCCGCAGCCAGTTTCCGCCCGGCACGCGCCTCGAGGGTGCCGTTCTCTATCGCGGCGGTGACCCGCCCGGGCAATGCGATATCCAGCGGCTCCCGGCTGACAAACGGGATGTACTGCAGCTGTTGCGGATGGGCGGCCAGCAGTTCATCGATCTCGTCGCGGTAGGTCAGCTCCGACACGAAGCGTACCGCGTGCACGAGCACGATATGATGGAACCGGTGCCAGGCCTGCGCGGTAGTCAGGATAGAGAGAAACGGCCCGATTGCCGTCCCGGTGGACAGCATCCAGAGCACATCCGCCGCCGGCACTTCATCCAGCACGAAAAAGCCTGCGCTGCGCGGTGCGATGAACAGCGGATCACCGGGTTCGAGCCCGGTCAGGCGGGCGGTCAGCGGGCCACCGGGCACTCGAATGAAATAGAATTCCAGCAACGGGTTGTCCGGTCCGTTCACGAACGAGTAGGGACGCGCCACCATCTCGCCGTCGATCTCGAGCGCGAGTCGTGTGAACTGGCCGGCCTTGAACGGCGGGATCTCCGCCGTCATCTGGATCGAATACAGCTCTTCCGTCCAGCGGCGCAGCCTGACGACCCTGCCTTCGACCCAGGCCGTCATCGGGTGCCTGCCCGCACCAGGATGCGGTCGCTCTCGATACGGACCGCCCGGGTACGCAAGGCCTCGGTGGCCGGCGCTTCCTGCGGCTCGCCGGTGATCACGCTGAAACGGCTGCCATGCAGGGTACAGCTGACCAGCTCACCCTTGAGGCAGCCCAGCGACAGCGAGGAATCCTCGTGCGTGCAGCGATCGTCAACGGCATAGACCGTGCCGCCGACATTGGCGAGCAGGACAGGCGTTCCGTTCGCCACGACACGTTTCGTCGCACCCGGCCTGATCTCGTCGAGCCTGCCAACTACCACATATCCATCATGCATATTGCCGCTTCACCCGCCAACGTCTAATGACTTATCATAGCGCACAATCCGCCAGCCCTGTCAGATGCCTGCAGGCGCTGCATTCCCGATGCCCTGACACGCGAAACCGGCCTATGCAACAACCATCAACCTGGGAAATGCTCCTGCTCGGCGTGCTGGTCCTGGTGGTGCTGTTCTGGTTCGGCCCCGGCATCAAGGCGACTATCGAAAAGAGCCGGCAGGCCGAATCCAGGGACTGGGCCGGCTTCCTGCTGCCGATCGCCCTGGTAATCCTGTTCGTATTGTTCCTGATCATGCTGGTGTGAGCATGACGCCTGCACTGTCGATTCGCGGCCTGAAAAAGACCTACAAAGGTGGCCACGTTGCCCTGAAGGGCGTCAGCTTCGACGTCGCCCAGGGCGATTTTTTCGCGCTGCTGGGTCCGAACGGTGCCGGCAAGACCACACTGATCGGTATCATCGCCTCGCTGGTGAACCGCAGCGAGGGCTCGGTTTCCATCTTCGGCCATGACATCGTGCGGGAACCCGCCGCCGCGAAGGCCTGCCTGGGACTGGTGCCGCAGGAATTCAATTTCAACATGTTCGAACCGGTGGTGGAGGTGGTCGCCAATGCGGCCGGCTACTATGGCATCTCGCGCGCGGAGTCGTTCCGGCGTGCCGAGAAATACCTCAAGCACCTCGACCTGTGGGACAAGCGGCGTGTGATGGCGCGCAATATCTCCGGCGGCATGAAACGCCGGCTGATGATTGCCCGCGCCCTGGTGCACGAACCGCGCCTGCTGATCCTGGATGAACCGACCGCCGGCGTGGACATCGAGATACGCCGCTCGATGTGGAAATTTCTGCGCGACATCAACCTGGCGGGCACCACCATCATCCTCACCACCCATTACCTGGAAGAGGCGGAAAGCCTGTGCCGGGATATCGCGATCATCGATGAAGGCGAACTCATCAGCAACACCAGCACCAAGCAGCTGCTCAATACGTTGCACAAGGAAACCTTCATTCTCGATGTCGAAAAGCCGCTGCAGGCCGCCCCGGTGCTGCCGCACCACACGCTGCAGCTGGTGGACGAACATACCCTGGAGGCGGAAATTTACCGCAATGAATCCATCAATTCGCTGTTTACCGAACTGACCGGGCAGGGCATTCGCGTACTGAGCATGCGCAACAAGACCAACCGCCTCGAGGAACTGTTCATGCGCCTCGTGGAAAACGGCAGCAACGGCGGGGGACAGCCATGAATACACGTGAAAAACTGATTGCGTTACAGACCATTGTCACCAAGGAGACGCTGCGCTTCGCCCGTATCTGGGTGCAGACCGTGCTGCCGCCGGCAGTGACCACGGCGCTCTATTTCATTATCTTCGGCAACCTGATCGGCCCGCGTATCGGCAATATGGAAGGTTTCGCCTACATGGAATTCATCATCCCCGGCCTGATCATGATGGCGGTGATCACGAATTCCTATGCCAACGTGGTCTCGTCCTTCTACGGCTCCAAGTTCCAGCGCCACATCGAGGAAATGCTGATCTCGCCGACACCGAACTACATCATCCTGCTGGGCTTTATCAGCGGCGGCGTCATGCGCGGCCTGACGGTGGGTACGGCGGTGACGATCGTCTCGCTGCTGTTCAACCCGCTCAATATACACAGCCTGCCGGTCATGATCAGCATGGTCCTGCTGACCTCTGTCCTGTTCTCGCTCGCGGGCCTGATCAACGGCGTCTTCGCGAACAGCTTCGACGACATCTCGATTATCCCGACCTTCGTCTTGACGCCACTGACCTACCTGGGCGGTATCTTCTACTCGATCAACATGCTGCCCGAATTCTGGCAGGGTGCATCGCTGTTCAATCCGATCCTGTACATGGTCAACGCGTTCCGCTACGGCTTCCTCGGCATATCCGACATCAGCCTGCTGACGTCCTATTCAATCAGCTGCGGCTTCATCGTCGCCCTGTACCTGTTGTGCCTGTACCTGTTGCGTACCGGACACGGCATCCGCACCTGAACAGGACATGAAAAGTGAAGGTAAAAGTAGAGGTTGACAGGTAGCGGGACCGGGGATTTCCATTCACGTCTCACGTCTCACGTCTCACGTCTCACGTCTCACGTCTCACGTCTCACGCCTCACAGCACCAGCCTGCCGTCCCGCACCGTGAGACCCTGCTGCCCGGCCAGCAGCCGCTGCAGGCGCTCACCGATCAGCCGGTGACGCCAGCCGTGCAGCACGGCGCTGGCAGGATCGCCCAGCAGCAGCGCCTCGAGGTCCCTGCGTCCGGCCAGCACACTCGGGTTCAGCTGGTTCTCGTCCGCCGTAATGCGCACCACCGCCATCATCACGTCGACCAGGGCCTCCTGCGCCGCCGACAGTTTTGTGCGTGTGCCGTTATCCGGGAAAGGCGATGGCTTGCGCGCGATCGCCTGTTTGACAATACCCAGTAATTCCTCGCCGGAGCGGTTGAGCAGACCGTCGCTCAGGCCGCGAATGGCCTTCAGCGCCTCCAGGGTGACCGGCTTGTGGCGGGCAATATCCAGCATGGCGTCATCGCGCAGCAGCCAGCCACGCGGCCGGTCCTTGCTGCGAGCAGTTTCCTCACGCCACTGCGCCAGCGCCTGCAGTATCGACAGGCTCGCGCCCTTGAGGCGATTGGCACCCTTGACCTTCAGCCACGCGCTGTCCGGTGCCATGTCATAAATCCCCGCATCGGACAGCTGCCGGAAATCCTCCGCCAGCCAGTCAAGCCGGCCGAGCTCCTGCAGTCGAGCAACGATCCTGCGGTAGATGTCCACCAGGTAAATCACGTCATCCGCCGCGTAGCGGATCTGTGCCTGTGTCAGCGGACGCACTGACCAGTCGGCACGCGTGTGCAGCTTGTCCAGTGCGACACCGGAGATTTCCTTCACCAGGTTGGCGTAACCGATCTGGTCCGCAAAACCCAGCAGCGGAGCAGCGACCTGGGTGTCGAATACCGGGGCGGGCGCCCGGCCGGCAAGCTGGTAGAAGATCTCCATGTCCTGGCGGCAGGAGTGCATTACCTTGGTGATACGCGGGTCGGCAAGCACCGCGAGCAGCGGCCCGAGGTCGTCGAGCGCCAGCGGATCGATGCAGGCGACTTCCTCCGTGGTGGCGATTTGCAGCAGGCACAGCCTGGGGTAGTAGGTCTTCTCGCGCAGAAATTCCGTGTCGAGCGCGAACCAGTCGACAGCAGACAGGCGTGAGCAAAACGCAGCAAGCCCGTCAGCGGTGTCGATGTACTGGATCGGGGTATCGTCGTTCACAGTACACCGCGCGGGCAGTTATTCAAAAAGCACCTTCCTTTGGGTAACCCAGGATATGGTCATGTATCTCGGTATGGCGAGTGCAGCGTATACGCTTCCGCCACTCCGTCGTCATCTGCGTTGTCGCGGCAGATGGCTGGTGCGTATGGTACAAGTAATCAACAGGCAACTACAGTTACAGGTCCGGCGAGCAAACGCGCTACACTGTGCAGCGTTAACCACGATTGCCGGGTACCGGATTACTGCTATTACCGTCACCCGCGCCCCGCGCGAACCGACACACAACATACTGTTTTATTTATATTTTAAATGAGAATTTCGTTGATCAATCCCTACGAGCTGGGCCGCCAGCCGTTCGGCCTGGCTGAACCGGCGGCCTGGCTGGCGCGGGAAGGTTGCAGCGTCGACTGCTGCGACCTGTCGATACAGAGACTCGACGATTGCCTGGGCCCGGCAACCGAAGTCGTGGCCATCTATGTTGCCATGCACACCGCGACACGTATCGCCGTCGAGGCGCTGCCGAAGATCAGGCAACTCGCGCCACGCGCGCACCTGTGCGTTTACGGGCTTTACGCACCGATGAATGTCGAGCTGTTCCGCTCGCTCGGTGTGCAGACCGTCATCGGTGGAGAATACGAAACCGGCCTGGTGGAGATGGTCAGGCATCTGCAGTCGGGTGAGCCTGCAGGCCAGGGCATACCACTGATCAACCTCGGCAAGACAGAATTCATCATCCCGGACCGCAGCAAGCTGCCGCCCCTTGAGAAATATGCCAGCCTGATCATGCCGGATGGTACACACAAGACGGTCGGTTTCGCCGAGGCGACCCGCGGCTGCAAGTATTTCTGTCGTCATTGCCCGATTGTGCCGGTCTACCGCGGCAGGTTCTTCGTCGTACCGGCCGACATCGTACTGGCCGATATCCGTGGCCAGGTCGCTGCCGGGGCGCAACACATCTCGTTTGGTGATCCCGATTTTTTCAACGGCCCTGGCCATGCGCTGCGCATCGTGCGTGCCATGCATGCGGAATTTCCCGCGCTCACCTTCGATGCCACCATCAAGATCGAACACCTGGTGAAATACCCCGCGCAGCTCAGGGAGATGGGTGAATGCGGCTGCCTGTTTATCCTGTCGGCGGTGGAATCCGTGGATGATGACATCCTGGAAAAACTCGACAAGGGTCATACGCGCGCGGACTTCCTCACCGCACTGGCGCTCATGCGCGAACTGGGCATCGAGCTGGCGCCGACCTTCGTCGCCTTCAACCCGTGGACGACGCTCGAGGGCTACATCGACCTGCTGCGACATGTGGCCGATCTGCAACTGGTCGAGGCCGTGGCACCGGTCCAGCTATCGATCCGCCTGCTGATTCCCGCCGGCTCGCACATCCTCAACATCGACGGTATCGGAGATCACGTCGACGCTTTCGATCCGGCCACCCTCGGCCACCCGTGGCGTAATCCCGATGCGCGGGTCGACGCATTGCAGCAGGCCGTGCAGGCCTGGATCACCCGGGCAGAGGCGGCCGGTGAACCCCGCGCGGAAATATTCCGGGGCGTCTGGAAACTGGCCTGGCAACAGGCCGGCCAGGCGGCACCGGCCCTGGCACTGGCGCATGCCGGCACGCCGGTTCCACGCCTGTCGGAGAACTGGTATTGTTGTGCAGAGCCGACCTGCGAGCAGCTCGTGTCCTTCTGAAAACAAGTATGAAGAATGTCAGCCGGATGTCGTGTTTTGAACAGGATTATTTTCGTACCGGGCAAGAACCCCAAGCCGCCGCCTGACCTGCACCGTCTACAACTGCTGCGCTGCCTGCTGCACGGCGTCAGGCGCATTGATCCGGACGTGGCCGATGCCATCGCGGCCAGCAACTGTTTTTCCCTCATTGCCTGGAACGGTCTGCTGTATCACAACCCGCGCGATATCGAGGACGACAAGCTCTGGGTCGATCGTCTGCTGCTACAGGAAAGCCATCGCGAGGCGGACATCCGCGAGGCCCGCCCGGTCAAGCACCGGCTGATTCGCGCCATGTACCAGGCCGGCGATCACCTCCCCTGGCTCATCCCGCTGATTCCCGACCGACGGGTCAAGTTATCCGTCCGCGAGACCGAAATCTATTTCAGTAACCACGGCAACATCGGTTGCAGGATTCGCAACCTGCAAAAGCAGCCCCTGCGCGATGCGGCGGCAAGCGGCGACAGGGTGCTGCTGATCGGCCACAGCATGGGTTCGGTCATCGCCTATGACTCGCTGTGGGAACTCGGTCACCTGGAAGGGCTGCAACGCTGCGCGGACTGTTTCCTGACCATCGGCAGCCCGCTCGGCATGCACTATGTGCAGCGGCGCCTGATTGGGCTGGGTCACTGCAGGCCACCGATCTACCCGCAAAACATCCGCCGCTGGGTTAATATCGCGGCACGCGGGGACCTGGTCGCGCTGGACCCGAAGTTGTCCGACGATTTCGGCGACATGGTCAAACGCGGGGCCGTGGAAAGTATCACGGACATGACCGATGGGGTCTACAACTATTACCGGGACGGCCGCGGGCTTAACGTACACAAGTCCTATGGCTACCTGGTCAACCCGCACGTGGCGAGGGTTATCGCGGACTGGTGGACAGAGACGTGAACACGATATTGATTGCGCATCGCGGCGAGCCGGACAGCTGGCCGGAAAACTCGCTGGCGGGCTTCCA
>JBATJF010000347.1:0-5587 GCA_049668345.1 Gammaproteobacteria bacterium | reverse complement strand
TGCCGGTTCCCAATATCCACCAGCACGGCGCTTCGGCTTCCAGTGTCGTCCTGGTGGAAGGCAACTCGAACCAGGTCGCGTTCACCCATCTCGAAGCGGCACTGGCAGAACCCGATACCCAGCTGCGGCTATTCGGCAAGCCCGGGGTCGCAGGCCACCGTCGCATGGGCGTTGCCCTGGCACGCGGCGCGAATATCGATGAGGCGCTGGACAAGGCGACGCGCGCCGCCACTGCGGTTGTCGCCATTCTGTGATGCCGGCATGACCTGCACGCCACTGCGCCCGGGCAATTACCGCCATGTCTGCGCCTGAACTCGAGCAACGCATGGAGTCGCTCGAGATGCGCCTGATGCATCTCGAGGCCGCACTCGACGAAATGACCCGCTCCCTGCTCCGGCAGGAACAACTGACACGGACCCAGGCGGAAACGATCAAGCGCCTTGAGGAGCAGTTCAGGGGACTGGCCGCCGGCTACCCGGCGACCCCTGAAGCCGAACCGCCGCCCCCCCACTACTGAAAGAACTGGCAGACGAGGCACCCCGCGAGCCAGCCCGGCAGTCGGTCGCAGTACGCGCCCGGGACCCGTTTAGTGACGCACGTCACACTTATCGCTCTCCGGTGCAGGTGTAATAAGCCAACTCTGTCAACGTCTAAAGCTTGTTCCCGGGTCAGTCGAACACAGTAGATGAATGTCCGTCCCCTAAATCCGGCTGGCCTGAGTAAATGAATTTAATCAATGTGACAGCCCAGATATCCGCAGTCATCACCCTGATTGCGCTGTGCTGGCTTACCATCCGTGCCTTTGGCAAGCATGCCGGGTGGGGCCTTGCCGTCCTGCTGTTTTCACCGCTCGGTGCTGCCGTGTTTGGCCGCCGGTACTGGAAAGACGTAAAGAAACCGCTGACTGTCTACGCCGTCGCGTTCCTCGTGACCCTGGGCCTGACCCTGTACATGTTCAGCGCCTGGGGCGGCTGGGAACTGTTGCGTACCGGCGTGCGCGTCCAGCAGGGCATGCAGGCCGACAAGCTGGCCAGCCGCGATGCCAGCAACTTCCTCAAGGCCAACCTGGCCTTCGCGCAAAAATCCGGGCTCGAGATCCGCAACATACCCGCGGCGGAATTTGCCCGCAAGCAGCTGGTCACGGAGGCACTGGAAGCCATCAGGCAAGCCGAAGAAGCGGAAGCCGCCGTGCCGATCGAACAGGTTCCCTACCATGACATACGCAAGAAGGTGAAGTCGCAGGAACCGAGCTATCGCGTGGCGTACATCCCGATCGATGTTTCGGAAGCACACAAATACATCGGCGCGACCGTCAAGGTGACGCGCAAGAACGTCGTCGAAAAGGAATACCGCCTGACCGGTGCCACCAGGAGCAGGCTGCAATTTGCCCAGCGCAACCGGAGCGGCAATTTTTCTTTCTCGTTCCGGAGCCGGGATATCGAAAAGCTGCGTGTGCTCGTCAAGCAACCGAAATGACTTTTCCTTGCGGCGCTTGACACGCGCAGGCCCGTCTGAAAGACTCGTTCCCATGAACCACTGTCACATGCATCCCGTCACGATCCGTGTCCGCCGACTGCCGGCATGGCGGGTGACCGTGCGCGGGTGTGGCGAGACGGGGGTTGCGATACAGTAGCAGACTGTTCAAACCAGCGAATCCCGAAGGCCGCACGGTGCAAACCCTGCGGCCTTTTTCATTATTCACCATCCATACCTGAAGGAGATTTTCGTGTCCATCCCGGCCGCATACATCGGAGTGATACTGATCTGGTCGACCACGCCACTGGCCATCCAGTGGAGCGGCGACGAAGTCGGCTGGCTGTTCGGCATCACCACCCGCATGTGCATCGGCGTACTGACCGGCCTGGTCGCTGCGCTGCTGTTCAGGATCAGCCTGCCCTGGCACAGCGCGGCACGACGCACCTATCTGGCTGCCGGCCTGGGTTTGTTCTGCGCGATGACGCTGGTGTACTGGTCCGCGCGCTACATTCCGTCCGGCTGGATCTCGGTGCTGTTCGGCATCGCCCCGATGACCACCGGCGTCATGGCGCATTTCTGGTTGCAGGAAACCGCCCTGTCACCGGCACGCATCACGGGCCTGCTGCTGGGAATCGCCGGCCTGGCGATCATGCTGATCGGCACGCGGTCTCTCGGTCCCGGCGCGGCACTCGGGATCGCGGGCCTGCTGCTGTCCGTGACGGCCTACTCGGCCAGCGCCATTGCCATCAAGCGCATCGGTGCCGATATCCCTGCGCTGGCAACCACCGTGGGCGGCCTGGCCGTCACCGTACCCTTGCTGCTGGCGGTATACGCCGTGACCGGCGAACCGCTGCCGTCGCACGTACCGCCGCGTGTCGCCGTGTCGATTGCCTACCTCGGCATGGTCGGCTCGGTGCTCGGCTTCGCCCTGTACTATTACGTGCTGCGCCATGTCGAGGCTACCCGCGTCGCCCTGATCACGCTGCTAACGCCGGTGATCGCGCTGCTGCTCGGCAAGCTGCTGAACGGCGAGGACATCCATGCGGAGGCCTGGGGCGGGACCGCCACCATCCTGACCGGCCTGCTGCTGTTCGAGTACGGCCAGCGCATGAACGGCTGGAAGGTCCGGCTGCGGGAACTGCTCGTCAGACGCACACCGGTCCCGTAGTCACCTGTGCACCTGTCACCCCTGTTCGGTGCCGGCATCCGGAATGCCGGCACCAGCAGGCGGGTCAGTGGCGGGGCCGATGCTGCCGGGTGGCAAAGCGGTTTATAATGCGTGCAGACACACCCGGAGGTCGCTATATGTATAAACGATTCACATTGCTGTTAACCGGCCTGCTGGCGCTCGGCGCCTGCACGACCTCTCCCACCGGCAGAAACCAGCTGGTACTGATGCCGGACAGCCAGATGGACCAGATGGGGCTGCAGGCCTTCACCAGCATCAAGGGCGAGACGCCGGCATCCAAAGACCGCAAGGCCAACCAGTTCGTGCAATGCGTGGCCAATGCCATCACCCGCGAGGTCGGCGGCAGCTGGGAAGTCGTCGTATTCGAGGATGACAGCGCCAACGCCTTCGCCCTGCCGGGCGGCAAGATCGGCGTCAATACCGGCCTGCTCAAGATCGCCACCAACCAGCACCAGCTGGCGACCGTGATCGGTCACGAGGTGGCGCACGTGCAGGCACGGCATTCCAACGAGCGCGTGTCGCAGAAATTTGCCGTCGAACAGGGCATCGGCCTGATCAACGCCGTTGCCAACCCGACCAGCGGCACAGGCCAGACGCTGATGGGTCTGCTGGGTGTCGGCGCGCAATACGGCGTACTGCTTCCCTATAGCCGCCTGCAGGAAAGCGAGGCTGACATGCTCGGGCTGGACCTGATGGCGAAGTCCGGCTTCGACCCGCGCGAAAGCACCCAGCTCTGGATCAACATGAGTCGCGCCAACAAGGGGCAGCCCCCGGAGTTCCTGTCGACCCACCCGTCGCACAGTACCCGCATCAGCGACCTCACCCGTCGCATACCGGCCGCACAGCAACTGCAGCAGCGCGCGAAGCAGAGCGGCAAGAATCCCAACTGCCGGCCCTAGAGCATACGGGTACGAGGGTTTCTATTGAATAGCCACGGAATCCACGGAAGCACACGGAACTTCCACAACAGTTGTTTCCGTGTATTTAGGTCTGTTTCCGTGGCCATCATTCAAGAGATCTTTGCTTAAGCAAGGTTGTTGGCCGAATGAATTCGGTCCTACTGCAGGGTCGAATTCATTCGACCATTCATAAACCAGCTGTTGGCCGAATGAATTCGGCCCTGCAACGGGAATCTACCCACTCGATTTGAGGAAGAGCCAGTTTTATTGTTCCGTGTTCTTCCGTGGATTCCGTGGCTATTCTTTTTTTAATTGTCTCACGTCTCATTACGCCAGCCACTGGTGCGTAAACTGCACCGTACACCTGCATTTATTTTTCCGTGTTGTTCCGTGTGGTTCCATGGCCATTCGTTGCAGGGTGCGTTCTACGCACCGGGAATGGTGCGCAAAGTGCACCCTGCGCCTGCTCACGTCTCACCCAATGGCGCATCCTGCCTGCTGGATTTTTCCGTGTGGTTCCGTGGCTATTGAGTAAACACTCTCAGGTGCGCTGCTTGCCCTGTTTGATACGCGCACGGATCTCTTCGGCGGTCAGCGGATGGGCAGTGGCCGGCGTCAGGTACGGTTGCTGCAGATAGGGGTACATCTCGCTGCGCAGGTGCGCACGCATATCATGCCCGACCCGCCGCTTGCGCTCTTGACGCAAGGCCGCGATATCGACGGGCGCCACCACCACCTTCTCGCCGGGACCGGCATCCGCCTGCGCCAGAATACGACCATCGTAATCGACGACCATGCTGCCGCCCGGCCAGGAGAACGGCGGGTAGTGTTCCAGGCTGGCACCCTGGTTGGCGGCCACCACATACGCCGTGTTCTCGGCGGCACGCGCGCGATTGAACAGTGTCCACCAGTCCATGGGCGGCGTAGCGCCCCAGGGGTCCATGTAGGCCGACACCCGGATAATGACCTCCGCGCCGTTGAAGGCGATCTGGCGGATGGCCTCCGGAAACAGCCAGTCATAACAGATGGCGACGCCGAGCCGGCCCAGCTCCGTGTCCACCACGGGGAACGGCTCCGCCGCATAGTCGGCGATGTCGTGCGGGCTGGCGTGCAGTTCCCAGGGAATCCAGGTATTCACCTTGCGGTATTTCGACAGCACGCCCTCCGGCCCGACCAGCACGGTGGTGTTGAACACGACATCCGGGTAGTCAGTGTCAGCTTCGAGAAAGGTGCCGGTCTGGATATAACAACCGTACGTTTTGCAAATGCTGTGGTAACGGTCAGTGTGCTCGTTGGGTACAGGAACGGTCAGCCGGTCGCGCAGTTTTGCCACGCTGTCGTAGATGGGTGCGGCATGGGCAAACTCGGGAAACGCCAGCAGGCGCACGTCGTGGAACGGTTCGTAACCGACGATGGTCTGCTCCGCCATATTGCACATGTGCGAGGTGCGTTCGGCAATTTCCTCGCGCGTTGCCGGACAGGCAAAGTCGGTTTGACAGGTCGCAGCGTAATAGAGTTGGGTCATGCAGAGTATTGTGCCTCTAATCATGCCTGTTGACGACCGTCAGAGTAACGATGCGTGAAACGCACCCTACACCCTGCATTCGCAATGCGTGCGTAGGGTGCACTCTGTGCACCGTTTCCGGTGCGTAAAACGCACCCTACATCTATCGTGCACGCGAATACAGTGGTTGACGACCGTCGCCAGCAACGCGATAACACGGTCGAAAAAAAGGCCATCCCGGAGGATGGCCTTTGTGTAGCCAAGCGGGTGGCTGCAATCAGAACTTCAGCGAATAGCTGAGATCGACCGAGTTCTGGTACATCGAGATCTCGGCCGGGACGTCTACAACACCCGGTATGCTGAACGGTGATGCCGCTGTCCGGGTGGTTTCGCTCAAGGCATGCATGTAGGCAAAGCTCCATTCGCTGCGCTTATCCGGACGGTAGGTAAAGCCAGCGGTGGCATGCTTGCGGATGACGGCCGGCGCGAGGATGTTAAACAGCACCTGGTCTTCCGGTA
>JBATJF010000346.1:0-1513 GCA_049668345.1 Gammaproteobacteria bacterium | reverse complement strand
GCAGGGCCGGCACGGCGACGCCGGCAACCGCCGCGTTGATCGCCATCTGGAAGAAACCCTGCATCGAGGCCGCCGTGCCGCGGTGATGCGGGAAACAGTCGAGCGCGAGAATGGTGATCGCGGGCATAAGCATGGCGGTGCCGATGGCATAGATCACCAGCGGTCCGATAGTGAACAGGACGCTGGCCTCGAACAGCAGCACCTGGACGAGGTTGAGCACGACAGCCAGGACAAGGACACCGAATCCGCTACTGACGATGCGCAACGGCGACAGGTTCCGCGACAGTCGGCCGGAGGCGAACGCACCCAGCATCAGACCGGCGACCATCGGGATGAACTGCACCCCGAAATCGCCGGTATCCAGACCGAGGAAATCGTAGATGACCGTCGGCGCACCGGCGAAAAAAAGAAACAGCCCGGCAAAGCTGAAGCCCAGGCTCAGGACCATCAGCGGGAACTGGCGATGCCGCAGGGTCCGGGCGTAGACACTTGCCACGATCGACGGCCGTACCGACTGGCGCTGTGCCTCGGGCAGGGTCTCGCGGATCACCGCCGTCAGACCGACCAGCAGCGCCCCGAGCAGGCACAGGAACCAGAACACGCTGCGCCAGCCATAGTGATCGTGCAGCCAGGCACCCAGTACCGGCGCGATCGCCGGTGCCAGCGCGAACACCAGCGTCACCTGCGACATCGCCCGGTGCGCACTCCCGGCATCGTGCGCATCGCGGATCATCGCCCGTCCGGCGATCAGGCCGCCGCTGGCCGCGAAACCCTGCAGGGTGCGCCACATGATGAAGGCCGTGGCATCGGCGGCCAGCGCGCAGCCTATGGACGCCAGGACATACAGCGACAGGCTGCCCATGATCACCCGTCGCCGTCCGAAGCGGTCGGCCAGCGGGCCCCATAACAGTGTGGATGCCGCGAAGGCCGCCAGGTACACCGACAGGCTCTGGCTGAGCAACGCGCGGCTGATACCGAACGCCGCCTCGATATCCGGGAAGGACGGCAGGTAGGCATCGATGGAGAATGGCCCCACCATCGACAACAGCGCGACGATGAAGGTCAGGCGCATGTGTATGTCTGGGCGGGTAGCGGCAGGTTCAGAAGGAGGAAGCTGGGTCTGGCTCGTTGATGACAGAGCCTGGCGATTCTTCACGACTATTCTATTTGAATTCGACCCGGTTATATTTCTCTCACGCTCTATTCAGACGTAATTGATCCATGACCCCTGTTGTCCCTTCGGGATCGCCAGCCAGACAGTCGAACAGCTCGGCCCAGGTCTCGCTGTCGCCCTGCGTGTCACGGTTGTTCAGCTCGTGGATGCCGAGCCCCTGCTCCGCGGCACTGACGTAATGCTGGGTGTCGCGCAGGCGCGCGGCAACCGGTATGTCGAGCTTGTTGAGAAAGCGTTCCAGCTTGTCGACGGCCCGCGTGCGGATACGCGTGCGGTTCGTGACGATCGCCAGGCGCGTGTTGTGCACCCTGGCCTTGCCGACCAGCAACAGGTCCCTGA
>JBATJF010000345.1:0-6397 GCA_049668345.1 Gammaproteobacteria bacterium | reverse complement strand
CACGGAATCCACGGAAGTACACGGAAAGATAAAATGCCGGACGTAGGGTGCGTTTTACGCACCGGAACTGGTGCACGGAGTGCACCCCGCATAACAAATGGCCACGGAAGCACACGGAATGACACGGAAATAGAATAAATCAATGCCGGGTGAGGTGTGGGGTGCGTTTTACGTGACGACATCGGTGCACGGGGAGGGTAACAACATAAAATGGCCACGGAATCCACGCAAGAACACGGAAAGATAAAAATACATGTAGGGTGCGTTTTACGCACCGGAAATGGTGCACGGGTGCACTCTGCATAACAAATGGCCACGGAAACATACGGTATTACACGAAAATTTCAATTGTCGACATGCACGAACAACCGCGCATGAAACAGGCGAAATTCAGTCATGGTTACGGGGCAGTTATTATCAAATGTTTATTTTTCCGTGTTCTTCCGTGGATTCCGTGGCCGTTTATTATATATCTGGTTTTTTTCCGTGTGGTTCCGTGGCCATTAAGCTTTTCGGTCGATTGACGGTTCAGGATGCCATCCTCACATAGTAAACAATGCCCTGAATGCGGGGCGCATAACCGTCCGCATGCGCGGGTGTGCGCGCAGTGCGGCGTGCCGTTCACCACCGACTGGCAGGCGCACCGGCTGCTGCGCAACAAGGTGCTGCGGCGCACCGATTTTCTTGCCGCGGCTCGTGCCAACCAGCGCGCGACCCTGCGGCTGCTGGGTGCGCTGTTGCTGATACTCGGCGTGCTGGGCTACCTGCTGGGCTGGAGCCTGCAGCTCGCCATGCACGGCCTGCCCGAAGGTGCCGTCAACGTCTGGTTCGTGAGCCGCTGGGGTGTATGGTGTTCGCTGGTGCTGTTCGCCATCGGTGCGCTCTGGTCGTGGATCGCGTTCCACGTCGGAGACCGGATCATCCTGCGCCTGACCGGCGCCCGGGAAGTCACGGTCGACGAGGCTCCCGTACTGCACAACGTGGTCGAGGAGATGGCGATCGCGGCCGGCATCGTCAAGCCGCGCGTGTTCGTCATCGATACGCCGGCGCTGAATGCCTTTGCCACCGGCATGTCGCCGGCACGTTCCGCCATCGGTGTCACGCAGGGCTTGCTGGATACACTGAATCGCGAGGAACTGCAGGGGGTGGTCGGTCACGAGATGGGCCACATCGTGAACTGGGATATCCGTTATGCCACGGCCGTGGGCGTCATAGTCGGCCTGGTCGCGCTGGTCAGCGACGCGGCACTGCGTGCGCTGTACTTCTCCGACCGTTCGCGCAGTTCCGGAAAGGGTGGCGCCAATGCCGCGTTTGTCATGCTGGCACTGGTGGCCTTCGCCGCGCTCGCGCCGGTGTTCGCCCTGCTGGTGCAGATGGCCGTGTCACGCCAGCGTGAATTCCTGGCCGATGCCACCAGCGTGCGCCTGACCCGGCACCCCGAGGGACTGATATCCGCGCTCGGCAAGCTGGCGAGCAGCGCACAGCCGTTCCGCGGCGCAAACCGCGCCACGCAGCACATGTTCATCGTGAACCCGTTCCGTAACTTCCGGGAAAAGACCAATCGCCTGTATGCCACCCATCCGCCGCTTGAACTGCGCATCAATCGCCTGCGCAACCTGGGCAACGACGGGTGAGGCGTGAGCCGTGAGACGTGAAAAGATAAATGGCCACGGAACCACACGGAAGGACACGGAAAAAAGATGAATTCATAACGGGACGTAGGGTGCGTTTTACGCGCCGGCGACGGTGCACGGAGTGCACCCTAAATTGTCTATTGGGTGTAGCGCATCTCGTGCGCGATGAAAGAGCCACGGAATCCACGGAAGAACACGGAAAAATAACAACAAATAACTGCTTATTCTGTTTGCGGCATGCATGCATACCGATGAAACACACGATTCCGGTGCCTGAATTGATATTATGGATCTTCCCCTGATTGCGTGGGTAACACATCAATTCAGACGAGACGCATTGCTGGCCGAATGAATCCGGCCCTGCTCGATCAGACCTGTAGGGTCGAATTCATTCGACCAGCGGTGTTTCATGCGAGCAGGCGTGCTGCGGTGATATCCGTGAATAAAGGATGACGACCGCGGGTAACCGTGGTGATGCACCGGACTTGATGGTGCAGGGAATGATGCCCCCTGGGTAATGCATCACAGGACAGGATGACCTCCTTGTATCCAGTGGCAATAGTCTGTTGGCCGAATGAATTCGGCCCTACAAGGGGAATCTACCCACACGATTTGGGGAAGAGCCAAAACATAATAGCCACGGAACCACACGGAAGAACACGGAAAAATAAAATCAATACAGGGACAGGGTGCGTTTTATGCCCCATGAGGGGCACAGAACGTGTGCACTGCAAAATATCCCAAGGAGCGGACGCGGTCCGCGAACAAATCAGGCACCGGAATCGCGTGTTTCACCGGCATGCATGCCGCAAACAGAATAAGAAGTTATTTGTTGTTATTATTCCGTGTTCTTCCGTGGCCATTATATTTTTTTCACGTCTCACGTCTCACGTCTCACGTCTCACGTCTCACGTTTCACGTCTCACGCTAGCGCTTCATCGACTCGAAGAACTCGTTGTTGTTCTTGGTGGCCTTGAGCTTGTCGAGCAGGAATTCCATGGCGGCCAGTTCGTCCATCGGGTGCAGCAGCTTGCGCAGGATCCACATCTTCTGCAGTTCTTTCGGGTCGGTGAGCAGTTCCTCGCGGCGCGTGCCGGAACGATTCAGGTTGATCGCCGGGTAGACGCGCTTTTCGGCGATACGGCGCTCCAGGTGGATTTCGTGGTTGCCGGTGCCCTTGAACTCCTCGTAGATGACGTCGTCCATGCGCGAGCCGGTGTCGATGAGCGCCGTGGCCAGGATGGTCAGGCTGCCGCCTTCCTCGATATTGCGCGCCGCGCCGAAGAAGCGCTTGGGGCGTTGCAGGGCGTTGGCGTCGACGCCGCCGGTCAGTACCTTGCCTGAAGAGGGCACCACCGTGTTGTAGGCGCGCCCCAGGCGGGTGATGGAGTCGAGCAGGATTACCACGTCGCGCTTGTGCTCGACCAGGCGCTTGGCCTTCTCGATCACCATCTCCGCGACCTGCACGTGGCGGCTGGCCGGTTCGTCGAAGGTGCTGGATACCACCTCGCCCTGCACCGAGCGCGCCATCTCGGTGACTTCCTCCGGGCGCTCGTCGATGAGCAGCACGATCAGATAGCATTCCGGGTGGTTCATGGCGATGGACTGCGCCACGTTCTGCAGCAGCATGGTCTTGCCGGCCTTCGGCGGCGATACGATCAGGCCGCGCTGTCCCTTGCCCAGCGGCGCCACCAGGTCGATGATGCGCGCGGTAATGTCCTCGGTGCTGCCGTTGCCGCGTTCCAGTACCAGGCGCTCGTTCGGATGCAGCGGCGTCAGGTTTTCGAAGGCGACCTTGTGCTTGGCGTTTTCCGGTTTTTCAAAATTGATCTCGCTGACCTTGAGCAGCGCGAAGTAACGTTCGCTGTCCTTCGGCGGCCGGATCTTGCCATCCACGGTGTCGCCGGTGCGCAGGCTGAAGCGGCGGATCTGGCTGGGAGAGACGTAGATATCGTCCGGCCCGGCGAGATAGGAACTGTCCGCCGAGCGGAGGAATCCGAAACCGTCCTGGAGGATCTCCAGTACCCCGTTGCCGAAAATATCCTCGCCTTTCTTTGCGTGCGACTTGAGGATCGAGAAGATGATGTCCTGCTTGCGCTGGCGGGCAACGTCCTGGATGCCCATCTCCTGGGCGATTTCCAACAGTTCAGATGCAGGCTTGAGCTTGAGTTCCGACAGGTTCATAGGTGGCCTTTGCTGGGTGTCATGGTTTGATTTGTTTTATTTGGCCCGGGGGCCGGAGAAAGAACAGGGAAAGCTGAACTGCCTTGCCGGTAAAGCAGCGGGTATACAGTTGTGCGGCGCACGGGCACAGGCCCGTTTTTTCAGTTATCCCCGGTATGTCAGTTTATTAGTGTTCAGATGTTGCTGTCGATGAATGCAGTCAGTTGTGATTTCGACAGCGCGCCGACCTTGGTGGCTTCCACATTGCCGTCCTTGAACAGCATCAGGGTCGGGATGCCGCGGATGCCGTACTTGGGCGGTGTTTGCGGATTGTCGTCTATGTTCAGTTTGGCGACCTTGATCCTGCCGTTGTATTCGCTGGCGATCTCTTCCAGGATAGGCGCGATCATCTTGCAGGGACCGCACCACTCGGCCCAGTAATCCACGAGTACGGGGTCGGACGACTTGATGACGTCCTGTTCGAAAGTGTCGTCAGTCAGCTGGAGGATGTGGTCACTCACTGTTGAATTTCTCCTTGAATGAAAAAGGCTGCCGGCTTGCCGCAGTGCAGGTGTCCGGGCCTGGCCCGCAATGGTCGTGAAAATGGAATTCCGTTGTGTGACACGTCAAGGTCAGTTCCGGGAAGTGCAACCTTGGCAGGAGTCGTAATGATGTGTCAGAGTCCATGTGGGTGGCATGACACCTTGATGCGTGCTATTTCAGCCTAATTCCGCAAGATTTACAAGCCCGGTTCGTCACAGTCTTCGAAAAGACATGTTGCGCATGCCGCGCAGGCACATCCCGGGCCCGTTGCGCGGCGCCATCCGTGTGCCGAGGCGTGACATCGGGTGACGGGGCCGGCACGGTCGCGGCGGGTGGCGAAGCTGTCTCGCGGGCCGCGTTTTTCAACAATCATTGGCATATAAACAAGCATTTGAAATACAATACGAAATTCGATGACTTTTCTGTGCCCGTGCACGCCGCTGCGACCCTGACCATGGCCGAAACACATTTGACCGATATTGCCTGGAGCAGCTTTTCCCTGCCGGAAAAGCTTATGCAAGGTATTGAAGATGCAGGATTTACCAAATGTACCCCGATCCAGGCCGAGACCCTGCCGGTCGCCCTGCAGGGGCGCGATGTCGCCGGCCAGGCGCAGACCGGCACCGGCAAGACGGCCGCCTTCCTGGTCGCGGTCTTCAACCAGCTGATGATCCATCCGGCCAGTGAGCAGCGTCAGGTGAACCAGCCGCGCGCCCTGATCCTGGCGCCGACCCGTGAACTGGCTATCCAGATCTACGACGACGCCAGGGTGCTGGGACGGCACACCGGATTGCGGCTGGGGCTGGCCTACGGCGGCACCGGCTATGACGAACAGCGCGATGCCATCGCCGCCGGTGTGGACATCCTGATCGGCACGCCGGGCCGTCTGATCGATTATTTCAAGCAGCACGTCTTCAACCTGAAGCTGTGCCAGGCCATCGTGCTGGACGAGGCGGACCGCATGTTCGACCTCGGCTTTATCAAGGACATCCGCTTCCTGCTGCGCCGCTGCCCGCCGCCGGAGCAGCGTCTCGGGCTGCTGTTCTCGGCGACCCTGTCGCACCGGGTGCAGGAACTGGCCTACGAGCACATGAACAACCCGACCCATGTGGATGTCGTTCCCGAGATCATCACGGCCGAGCGGGTCCGGCAGCTGCTCTACCACACGGCGAATGAAGAAAAAATTCCCCTGCTGATCGGCCTGCTCAACCATACCGATCCGCACCGCAGCATCGTGTTCGTCAACACCAAGCGCAATGCGGACCGGGTCTGGTCCTACCTCGAGGGTAACGGTTTCAAGTGTGCGGTGC
The DNA here is from genome assembly GCA_049668345.1 of Gammaproteobacteria bacterium. Classification (GTDB taxonomy): domain Bacteria; phylum Pseudomonadota; class Gammaproteobacteria; order UBA9214; family UBA9214; genus UBA9214. The sequence continues at coordinate 747 of JBATJF010000345.1, read as the reverse complement.
TGTCGGGGGATGTCCCGCAGACGAAACGCCAGCGCCTGCTGAAAGAATTTCAGAAGGGGGAGCTGCCGATCCTGATCGCCACCGATGTGGCGGCCCGCGGCCTGCACATACCCGACGTCAGCCATGTATTCAATTATGATCTGCCGCAGGATGCCGAAGATTATGTACACCGGATCGGGCGCACGGCGCGGGTCGGCAAGGACGGGGATGCGATCAGTTTCGCCTGCGAGAATTTCGTCTACTCGCTCCCGGAAATCGAGGCCTACATCGGTCACAAGCTGCCGGTAGCCACGGTGCCGGAAGACTACATCGCTAAACTCAAGCCGCCGGTCAAGATCGACCGGCCGCCGCCGCGCCCAGGCGGCAAGGGCCGGCCGGGAAAAGGGCCGGGCGGAGGACGCCATGGTGGCGGCGGTCGCGGTCGACAACAGACGCGGCAGGGGTAAACTTCACAGGCAGGTTGAAGGATCACAGGTCAGTTGATGAATGTAGCAACATTACAACCCGCGGAACTGGGCAGGTTACTGCAGGGCAGGACCGCGCAGCGTGTCATCCTCGCCATCAACCTGTTGCTGGTCATCTGGATTGCGTTCCGGCTCGCCGCCCTGACCTGGGGCCTGCTGCCGCAAGAGGAGCAGCCGGCGCAGCCGGTGATCGCGGCTACCGGCAGTGTCCCCGCCAAGCCGGATCCTGACCGGATGCTGGTCAGGCAGATACCCGGCTGGCACCTGATGGGCGAGGTGACGG
>JBATJF010000344.1:0-7288 GCA_049668345.1 Gammaproteobacteria bacterium | reverse complement strand
CTCGCCCGTGGACAGATCGGCCGGCAGTTTCTTCAACTGGCTGGCGATACCCAGCATCTCGGCGAGGTGTTCCACCGTCCCGTCCCGTTTCATGCCAAGCACATTGCGGCAGAGGCTGATATTGTCGCGGACCGACAGGAAGGGCAGCAGGCCGCCGGTCTGCATCACGTATCCGATATGACGCTTGCGCAGGTCACCCAGCATGTCCTGCCTGGCATGCTGCCAGCATTCGAGCACATCGACGGGATTCCCGTCATCTCCCGGACGGAAACGAAAGGCGCCCGCCGAGGATGGCTGCAGAACGAAGGCCAGCATGTCCAGCAGCGTAGACTTGCCACTGCCAGACTCACCGATCAGGGCGATCTGCTCGCCCTGGTTGATCCGCAGCGTCGGCACCCGGAGGCGGAATCCCACTCCCCGGGACGAGCGGTCCTTGATCACATCATGCAACAGGTAAATGGTGCTGTGCTGGGGTTCGTTCACCGCCTCACGCACCTTCTTCACGCCCTGCAGGGGCCAGGGCATCAGGGCAACTGTTCCAGTTCGATCGGGTAGACCGAATCACCGCCGATCGGCCCGCCGTCCAGGCTGATCCAGAGATCGGTTTGATCATGCAGGGCGCGGTAATAGCTGACCTTGTCCTCCAGGCGATTGAGGAAGGCGATCTGCTCCTGCGTCGACCAGCTCTGCCAGTCATCCAGCGACATGCCCATCACCTCGCCGGTATAGGGCAGGTCCTCGATGTACTCGCGCATGAAACCCAGGTCCGCCAGGCTGCCACCCGCGCCCGCCGTGGTCGCCGTCGTCTCACCCAGGCGCTCGGGATCGCGCGTGGCGGTCGCAGCGAGGCTCTGCAGTTCGCTGAGGAAGTTCTGCGGTGACAACAGGCCCTCTTCCGCCGCCTCGAGCACCTGCATGAGCACATCACTCAGGTCCGAGAGCTGGTCACGGCTGAGCAGCACCCGCACGTCCAGGGTATTGCGTTGCGGATTGCGGAAGTCACGGTCCAGAAGCCAGGCATCGAACATGGTGGGCAGCTTGCCATCGGTGGTCTTGCGCAGGTAGCGCATGCGCAGTGCATAGCCCAGCTTTGTCACCCGCTCCTGCAGCTCGGCGAGTTGCGCATCGTCTCTGGCCGGCACTTGGACCGCTGCCGGCCGGTTCGTGGCGGCCATCCGTACCTGCCCGGTGATCTGGCCTGCCAGCGTGTCCAGCACCCGGCCGAATTCGTTGACATCGCCGGTGGGCACGCCGTAGTACAGGCTGCCGACACCAGGGAAGTCCGTCAACCGTCGATACTGCGCGGCATCCGCCGCGTGATCCGCGCTGGCGGCGTCGGTCAGCAGGTGCAGCACGAAAATGGCAATCCCCTTCTCCTGTGCCAGTTGCCGCAGGCGTTCGGCGTCCAGGCCCGTACTGGACAGCGGGTCATCGGCATCACGCGCACCGGCATCGGTCACCAGCACGATATAGCGGGCATCGTGACCCGCCCAGCCGACCCCCTCGATCGCCTGTTTCACACCGGCCCAGGCATCCTCGGTGAAGTCACGGCTCGACACACTGGCATCGCGCAGCGATTTCAGGCGGGAGAGAAAACTGTCGGCATCGCGTCCCTCGTCGAGGTCGACATAGGTCCGCACCAGGTAGTCCAGCCCGGGAGCCGCTGCGACGTTGTCGCGGTAGGCCACCAGGCCGAAGTTCATCTGACCAAGCAGGTCGGCTTCGCCCAGGCTATCGAAGATGGTAGTCACCGCCTCGCGGGTACGCTCAAGGTAGGGCTGCATCGACAGGGTGGAGTCGATGACAAACACCAGGCCTGCCGTGTAGCCCCGCCTGACGGCGCCGGCGTCCTCGACGGCCAGTGGCACGCTGGAGACCTGCAGCAGACGTGCCTTCGCGCCGCCGAGATAGACGTCCTCGTAGCGATGAATCGGCACGAGGTAGAAATCCTCCCGGATATCGAGGTGGCCAGCCGGCTGGATGGCGACCACGGGCGAATCGTCGGAAAGCTGTCCCTGCACCGCCTCGTCGTACAGCCGCTGGTAGGTATTCCGGTCGTTCTGCTCGGCAATCCGGCGCAGGGAATCACTATCCCTGAACAGCAGCACCCGGTCGTGTCCGGCCGGGTCCTGGAAGGCGGCCGTAAGCCCGTGGTTCCATTCGATGAACTCTGAACCGGGCAGCCATCCTGCGCGGCTGCCGTGGCGGTTCGTGCCGACCTCGATCCATACCCTGCCGCCCTGCTGCTCGCGGGCATAGACATAGAAGGCGGTAAAGGGCACGACCGGCTTGTCCGCCTTACCGCCCGGCCTGTCGGCAAGCCGGGCACCGGGCACGGACAGTACGCGCTGGTAAAGACTGTGTTTGCCCGCCATCAGCAGCGGCCTGTCAGCGCTCCCCGCCCCCATGGCGGCCACTGCCTGGCAGGCCAGCATGGCCATCCCCAGCGCAAGCAATAGGTTCTTCATCGTCACCCTCTCCCGGCTGATCATCGCCACTGTAACAGCAGACGCTGTGCCTGCTCATCCCCGGCGGCAGCATCACGCTCCAGACGTCCATGCAGATCCTCCAGACGCTGACCGGCCGCCACGTCACCGGCGGCAGCGGCCATGCTGTACCACTTGTGGGCCTGGCCGGGCGCCGGCTCCGGAAGGAAACTGATTGCTGGCGAGTGATAGGCCGGATCGGCCGCCGTGCCGAGCATCATGGCCGCCTGCGTCTGGCCATGACGGGCCGCATAACGGTACAGCAGGTAGGCGTCTTCCAGCTCACCCTTGCCCTGCAGGCGCTCTGCCTCGGCGAAGACCACTTCCGGATCAGGCTGTGCACCGCTGGCGCGCAATCCATAGAGGTAGGTGCGTGCGCCCTCACCCCCGCCAGTGACGGTGGCAACACCACCCGGCGGCAGCGGCAGATCAAGTGACCTGGTTATGCCCATGGCGGATGACTGTTGCGCGCCGGACGATGACTCGAGTGTTCCGGATACGCCTGGGCCGGAAGGCTGTTGCGACGGTTCCTCTGTGCCCGGGGCAGACGGCAGTTCAGGCAGGGATATCGGCGCATCCTTGTCGTCCACCGGCACCACCATGACGGCGATAACGGTGATGAGAGCGACCAGCGCCATCAGACCCCAGGTCCTGGGCCCCGGCCGTCTGGCTGCGCCTGCATTCCGGTCTTCGTGTTCCATGCAGCTCCTGTGTCCCGTGTTCGATTGGTGGAACGGGATTATCCCGAATCTCCGGCCCGGTTGAAACCTAACCCTGCGCTTTATCAAAAGCCCTTGCGAATCAAGGCGCATGCTGCAACAGGTGACCGGCCAGAACAGGGAAAGTCATTTCGGGTGTTATCCGTCAAGGGCAATCCGGAACTGAAAGGCACGGCGCGGCGCAGTGAGCGTGGTGTAGCCGGCGCTACATAAACGAACTGCAACAACGCCAGGAAGCACATTGCCCGTTCCCCAGGAGGATGTATCCCATTATATGCGCTTGTTGTGTTGCCCGGCTTGCCCGCACATCAAGTACGGTGCCTCGCAGTGCGCCTTGCGATGTACAGGGAGGTACGAGTGGTCGCTCTCGCACGTCCCTGTGCTTCGCAACACTCGTATTTCCCTGTCCATCGCCGCGGAAGGCAGGAGAAGGCGAGACCATTTTACGGGCATAGCCCGGGTCGAGAAGCTGGCCTGGGCCATGCCGGGAGCGGCCGATGTACACGTTTCGGGTAGCAATGCGGTTCGCGTGGGATTATGAGACATGTTCCGTCAACAAGCCAACATCGTATTCGGCCCCGTTAAATTCAGCCACCAACCTTCTGTTACAGGTCCATGTGCACCGGCATCAGGAAGCGTGCACCCGTCCCACCGAGGTGTGCCTCACGGCCTTACCGGATGCAAACCTCGAGAATTTTTCATAGAGCTGGCAAGGTCCGACCCTGAGCACCGCATGCCATGTAGGTTTGGTGCCTATCCTGACCGGTTATTCCCGCTGAGCACGTAACAGCTACCGTAAAAAAGTTGTTCGAACTGCATATAGCCACTATCAGTTTCATGCCGTAATCAACGCGCATGCATGGCGGCTGTTTTTTGTTCATCTCCAGCATGCACCAGGCGGTACAGTGCCGGCAGGACGACCAAAGTAAGCAGGGTCGAGGAAATAATACCGCCTATGACCACGGTCGCGAGCGGACGCTGGACCTCGGAGCCGATACCGGTATTCAATGCCATGGGTACGAAACCCAAAGCTGCTACCAAAGCGGTCATCAAGACCGGGCGCAGGCGTGTCATCGCCCCCTCTACGATGGCCTCATCAAGCGCCTTGCCGTGGACGCGCAGATCACGGATAAACGCCACCATAACCAGTCCGTTGAGCACCGCTATACCAGAAAGCGCGATAAAACCCACCGCAGCAGAAATTGAAAACGGAATGTCCCGGATCATAAGGGAAATGATGCCGCCCGTGAGCGCCAGGGGTACACCCGAAAAGATGACGCCGGCATCCCGGATCGTACCCAAAGCCAGCATGAGCAGCCCGATAATCAGCAACAGCGTCACCGGTACCACGATGGACAAGCGATTCACGGCCGATTGCAGCTTTTCAAACGTTCCACCGTATTCAACCCAGTACCCGGGCGGCACGTCGACACCTTGCTCTACCGCCTGACGAACATCCCTCACGAACGAACCGAGATCGCGGCCACGCACATTGGCGGTCACCACGACCCGGCGTTTACCGTTTTCCCGATAGACCTGGTTATAACCCGTGACCACGTCGAGATCGGCTAACTCACCCAGCGGTACATAGTCTCCCTGCGCTAATGGCACGGGCAGGCTCGCATAGGCATCGATATCAGTCCGTAACGATTCAGGCAGACGGATGACGATGTCTGCCCGGCGATCTCCCTCATAGAGCTGCCCTGCAACAGTCCCGCCCAGCGCGGTCGCAAGCAGATCCTGCAGCTGCACGATGGTGACACCGTAGCGGGCCAGCGCCTCGCGCCTGGGTTGAATCGTCATGACGGGTAATCCGGCAGCCTGTTCGACCGCCACATCGACAGCGCCCGGCACCCGGCTAAGCGCCTTTTCGATTTCGTCGCCCAGGCCAATCAGCTGATCGAAGTCGTCGCCGAACACCTTCACCGCCAGCTCGGCGCGAACACCGGCAATCAACTCATTGAAGCGCATCTGGATAGGCTGCAGGAATTCATAACGGTTACCCGGAATCGGCGTAACCAGCGCCTCGAGTTCGGCCACCACCTGAGCCTTTGGTTTGCCGGGGTCCGGCCAGTCCTGGCGCCCCTTCAGGATAATAAAGTTATCCGCCACGCTCGGCGGCATGGGATCGGTGGCCACTTCCGCGGATCCTATTTTGGCAAACACCCGTTCAACTTCCGGCAGTTTGTTAATCTCGGCTTCCAGCTGTTCCTGCAGGCGAATCGCTTGCTCCAGCGAAGTGCCTGGAATACGCAAGGCATGCATGGCAATGTCACCTTCGTCGAGGTTCGGCACAAACTCCGAACCCAGCTGCGTGGCAAGCAAACCGCAAACGACAACCAGAATCGTTGCCAACGCAATCACAGACCAACGAAACCTGAGCGCCGCGATCAACAGCGGCCGATACAAATTGCGGGCAGCACGGATCGCCACGTTCTCCTTTTCCTGTACAGGTTTCGTAAAGAGCAGCGCGACACCGGCGGGCACAAAAGTTACAGACAGCATCATGGCACTGGCCAGGGCAATCACCACGGTAATCGCCATCGGGTGAAACATCTTGCCCTCCACCCCGCTTAAGGCAAAGATCGGCAAATAGACGGCGGTGATAATAAAGACACCAAACAGCGCCGGGCGTATCACCTCCCGGGTCGCATCGAACACCACAGCCAGTCGCTCGTTCAGCGTCAGGGTGCCACGTTCCCCGGATTCACTCAGCCGCCGCAGACAGTTTTCCACGATGATCACCGCACCATCGACGATCAGACCGAAATCCAGCGCACCGAGACTCATCAGGTTGGCGCTGACGTTGCTTTTCACCATCCCGGTGATGGTCATCAACATCGCGATGGGAATGACAGCCGCCGTCAGCAAGGCCGCTCGCATGTTGCCCAACAACAGAAACAGCACCACGATGACCAGCAGGGCGCCTTCAATCAGGTTTTTCTGGACCGTGGCCAGCGTTTTATCGACCAGGTCCGTGCGATCATAGACCGCCGTTGCGGTGATGCCCGGGGGTAAACTGGCCTTGATGTCTTCCAGCCTGGCGGCCACCGCAGTGGCGACGGTACGGCTGTTCTCGCCGATCAACATGAACACGGTGCTCATGACGACCTCATGCCCGTCCTGGGTCGCCGCACCCGAGCGCAGCTCCCGGCCCAGCTCCACGGACGCAACGTCCCGAACACGAACCGGCACCCCTGCCTGCTGACTGACCACGATGTCACCTAAATCGTCCATCGTGCTCGCCTGACCGGGTACCCGCATGAGCAACTGTGCACCGTTGTGCTCAATGAACCCCGCCCCGCGGTTATCATTGTTTTGTTGCAGTGCATTCAAAACATCAGTGTAGGTGAGGCCGAAGGCAAGCAGCTTTGCCGGTTCGGGTGCGACCAAAATCTCCTTTTTAAAACCACCGATTGGATTGATTTCCACGACACCAGGTACGCGCAACAGCTGCGGACGGATAATCCAGTCGTGGACGGAACGCAGATCGGTGGGCGTCACCGGGTTGCCATCCGGGTTGAGCGCACCCGGCTCGGCATCCACCGTGAACATGAATATTTCACCCAGACCGGTGGCTATCGGTCCCAGCGTCGGCTCGAGCGAGGCAGGTAGATTGCCTTTGGCAGCATTGAGGCGTTCACCCACTTGCTGGCGAGCAAAGTAGATATCGGTACCTTCCTCAAAGATGATGGTGACTTGCGACAGGCCATAGCGTGAAATCGAGCGGGTGTACGCGAGTTGCGGCATTCCCGCCATAGCGGTCTCTACCGGAAAACTGACACGCTGCTCGACTTCCAGTGGTGTGTAACCCGGCGCTGCCGTGTTGACGGTCACCTGGATATTGGTGATGTCGGGTACGGCATCAATCGGTAACTGGGTAAAGTTCCATACACCCAGGCCAGCCAGCACCAGCGTGAGCGCCAGCACCAGCCCGCGTCGTCGCAGTGAGTAATTGATGATATATTCCAGCATGATGTGACCTCAGTGATCGTGCGATGCGCCGGATTTTTCGATGTCGGCCTTGACGAGAAAGCTGTTTTCGCTCACGTAACGCGTTCCCGGCTCGAGCCCGCCGAGCAC
>JBATJF010000343.1:0-2308 GCA_049668345.1 Gammaproteobacteria bacterium | reverse complement strand
TAGCCGCCGGCAAAGACGGCGAACATGAAGGCCCAGCTGCCGACCGACATGACCGCGCCGCCGCTCAGCGCCTGGCCCGAGGTGCAGCCGCGTGCCAGGCGTGCGCCATAGCCCATCAGGATGCCGCCGGTGAAGGCGAAGGCCCAGCGCGTGCGCGGTGTGATCTGCGGGCCGTGATAGGTCTGCAGCCGCACCCGGCCGCGCAGCAGGCCGGAGGCAAAGCCGCCGATCATGACGCCGACCACCTCCAGTACGATCCAGTGGCGCAGGGGGTCGCGGTCACCGCCGGCCATTTCCGCGAGATAGGGTGATTTGTCGACATGGGCGGGCACGACCATATCCTGTACTGCAACGGCGATGCGGTTGACACCGCCCGAGGCGCCCAGCCCGTGGCTGGTGATGAAAAACGACAGGAACAGCAGGACGCCCAGCAGCGCACCCCCCACGTAGGGGTTCCAGTATTTAACCTTGTCGGACAACTCGTTCATGGTTCGCTCCGTATGGTGCTCTCAAGTGCCTGCCAGGATTCTGCGACGCCACGCCCGGGTGCGAAGTGCAGGCCGCCGTCCGCCGTCGTATCCCAGCTGCCGTCAAGCACGATTTCGGTGGTGTCCTGCATCACCACCGGTTTGACGCCGGCCGGTACATAGGGCGCCAGCTCGAATTCCGGCAAGGCCTGTTTGTCGTCCGGGTGGCAGGCCGTGCAGTCGCGGTTTACCCGGTCGCCGTGGCGGATGTTGTGATGGATGTGGTAGGCGCGCACTTCGCCGCGAATCATCGGGTTGCGCACCCCTGCGGCGCGCAAGCGCTCCTTGATGAGCATCAGCTTGTTGTTGTCGTCCAGTCGCAGTTCCTGCCGGTCCAGCTGACCGTTGCGATCGGTGTCAAAGCTTTTCATGATTTCAGCCGGATAAGCACCGTCCTCAAGCCAGGCCGCGCGTAGCTGCTGTGCTGCAAGCGGCGCGGGGTTGTCGCCGTCTGCCCAGTGCCATTCTGTAATCAGGTTGTAGGGCATTACCTGGTTCATGCCCAGCGCGCTCTTGCCGACCCGCAGCAGGGGCCGGTAGCCGGTGATGTAGGTGGCACTGATATTTTCCAGACTGGTGTCGTCTATGCCGCGATAGCTGATCAATGGCGAGCCGTCCGGCTGCATGACGGTGTTGTCGATGCTTTGCCGGGCACCCATTTCCAGTTCAGGTATATGGCAGGATTCACAGGCGACTGCGCTGAAGTGACGGGCCGCTTCCGGCAACCAGGTATGGGTGTCATCCAGGCTGTGACAGCTCTCGCAACGGCGCCTGACGCCCTCGGACGGGACCTCGTTCACCGGCAATGCCTTCCCCGCCAGGCGCGCCGGGCGGCCACGCGAGTAATGGCAGTCACCGCAGGAGACCAGGCGTTCGGCATGCACGTCCCACACCAGGTCGAGCGAGTCTTTGTCCTTGTGGTTCATACCCGACAGCCGCACCGGCTGGGGCGAGAATACCTGTCCGGTGGTTTCCGTGGTCCAGTGCTGTCCGGTGCCCAGCGGCACCAGCAACGGGCCGCTGCCGTCGTGGACCATGCCGTGGCAGGCACCGCATTGCGCCTCTGACACCGGTTGCAGGTCGATGGCGGCCTCGCCGTCCTCGCCGATCCGCCCGCTGTTCCACTGGTAGCCGTCGTCGGTCGTGGCGATCAGGCCCGTGCCCAGCAAGGTGGCGCTGACCGACCATTCCGGTGTGCCGGCGTCGATGGCGGCCTGCCGGCCGCCAAGGTCAGCCTCCTGCAGGTGGCACAGGAAGCAGTTCATCTGGCTGTCCCCGTCCGCGGGAATGCGTGGCCCGTCCTGCATCAGCCGGCGCCGTGCGGGTGTCAGCAGGTCATCCTGCACGCTGCTGTGATAGCCGTGGCTGGCGACGAAGTCCTCATCCTCGAGTTCGTGGCACATCCCGCAGGTCTCGCTCACCGACAGCGGCGCGCCCGATTCGGTCACCGGCACGCCATCGGCATCGTTCAGGTAGACAGGGTCGTGTTCCAGGCGCGGACGGCCAAGCGGATCGCTTTCATATCCAAGGGCGACCCAGTCGATGCGGCCGCGTTCGCCATGACAGTCACGGCATTGCAGGGCCTCGTCCGGATCGGTGACCATGTGGGACAGCGGAAAGTACATTTCGGTCGGTGCGAATTTGTAGGATCCGCTGTAGGGCAGGCCGGTAATCTCTGCGCCCGTCTGCAGGGCGGTCTCCCAGTCGAACGCGGTCCAGAAGCCCTTGTCGCCATGCACATTGGGCACCAGGAAGTAATTGTTTTCGGTGTCATAGGGCTG
>JBATJF010000342.1:0-4415 GCA_049668345.1 Gammaproteobacteria bacterium | reverse complement strand
TGACCTACACCTCGATCGGCCTCTGCCTTGGCTTCCTGGTCCTGCTGACGAGCGAACTGAGCATGCAGGTCCAGGTCGGGATCATGGCCTCCTACGCCCTGGCGGTTGCCTGGTTCAGTGATTTCCTGCTGACGCCCGCCCTGTGCAGCAGTGTCCGCATCACCACCCTCTGGGATGTGCTGACGCTCGATCTGGGCGAGAACCCGCAGCAGTCTATCCCCCTGCTCAAGGGCCTGCGCAATTCGCAGGCACGCATCGTCGCCCTGATGTCCAGGATCGTCAACGTGCCGGCCGGCCAGCGCATCATCACCAGCGGCAACAAGGGAACGCAGATGTATGTGGTCATCGACGGCAGCCTGAAAACCTCATTCGAGGGCGAAAACGGGCGCGTTCAGGTTGCGACACACACCCGCGGCGATATCGTCAGCGAGACCGGATTGTTCTATGAGAAACGCACGGCCGACGTCGATGCCATAGAAGACAGCCGCCTGCTGTCGCTGACCCAGGACAATCTGGAACGACTCAGCCGGCGCTATCCCTACATCGCCGCCAGGGTATTCCGCAACCTGAACGAGATCCTCGCCATGCGCCTGTTCAAGACCACGCACAGGCTCGGCTAGTGATTTATAAGCTTTAAAGATTCGGAAGGACCAGTATAAAAACAAGAAAATCGATTACCGGCAGGCAGCAAATGAACCCGCCTGTTCACGGGAAGATAACAACAAAATAGAGTACGGCAAGGCACCAGGCCAACACCTGCCGTACGGGAGCAGTACATGGAAAACAATAACAACCCCAGGGAACTGGCGGAAATCGTGGAAAACGCCATGCGGGAGTTCCGCGAGGGCATGCTGCACCGGGAGCAGATGAGCATCCGCATTGGCCGGCGCACCACCCAGATCATCCGCTTCGGCATGACAGGTATGGCCATCCTGGGCATGGCACTCTTCTATCTGATCTTCGTCCTTACCAAGGATTTCTCCCAGGTAACGAAACACATGGATCACATGTCCGCCTACATGCTGCAGATGCAGACCGATATCGGATCCATTTCCACAGATATAGGACAGATGCAACAGACCATGCTGATGATCAATGACAACACCAGCATTATGCCGGCCATGAACAATGCCGTTGCGAACATGGACGGCAGCCTGGTGAACCTCAGCGGCGATGTCCACTCCCTGTTCGAACAGATTTATGCCATGAACGGGAACGTCGGCAACATGGCAGCGAACATCCAGCTGCTCAACCGGCAGATCACCGACATGAATGTCACCATGGGTTACATGTCCGGCAACGTGCACGATATGGCCAAGCCGATGAAGATGTTTCCGTTCCAGTAGCAGGAGCAGCACATGCCAGATCATGGTGCGTATACGGAAACCCTTCCTGGTCCATACGGACGAGACCGGCGGGGTCCTGCATTTCCTGCTGTTCTTCCCGATGCTTTTATATGTCTGTACATTCCTTAATGGGGTAGTCAATATCACTGCACCCAAAACCCCCGGAGATGAACGGGGAGTGCAGTAGCCGGAAATACAATTTCATGGATATTTGTTATGACCTTATCCTGAAATGACCTGGCGGTGCGGCAGTCTTGCGGCGTCAGCCAGGCCATTACCTGCCTCCCCAGGGCGCCTTACCGGCCGCAGATAAAACAGTCAAGCGGTTACCCGTTACTTCTGGGTGTGCACGAACACCCCGTCCCAGTCGGCGGACAAGCCGGCCCCGCGCAGTTGTTCAACCCTGCTCATGTAATGCGAATAAATCTGCTGCTCGGCGAAGTTATCGTGAAGCGCCGCGAACACCTCGGCGGCCTTATCCCAGTCCTGGTCGAAATACGCTGCCAGTCCCATATCATATCGCGCGAGTTCCTCGCGCAGCCCATCATCCGCCATTGCGGCCATGCACACTGCCTCGTAGATCGTGACCGGTTCATTCTTGCCCTTGACCTTGACCCGGTCAAGGCAGCGCAAGACGATCCCGTCCAGCTTCTCCGCGGTAGTCTCGCTAACGATCAGCCGCACGCCGTAGTACTTGCTCAATCCCTCGAGCCGCGAGCCCAGGTTAACCGCATCGCCGATCACGGTATAGGCACGCCGGTACTCGGAACCCATGTCACCGACGTTCATCATGCCGGTGTTGATGCCGATGCCGATATTCACCGCCGGCCAGCCGCGCTCCCGCAGTTCATCCTGCATCCCGTCGAGCTGCTCGAGCATGGCCAGGGCTGCCTCCACCGCATGCTGGCCATGCGCGGGATCCTGTACCGGCGCGCCCCAGAAGGCCATGATCATGTCGCCGACATACTTGTCAATGGTGCCGCGCTTTTCGAAAATGATGCGCGTCATGGGCGTGAAGAAATAATTCAGCAGTTTCTTCAGCTCATCGGCGGCCAGCGCCTCGGAGATGGTGGTGAAGCTGCGGATATCGCAGAACAGCACCGTCATCTCGCGACTCTCGCCATCGACGGAGAAATTCTGGTCCGGGTTCCGGCTCATCTCGTCGACGATCTCCGGCGGCACATACTGGCCGAACACCGCCTTGAGCTTGCGCCGCGCCGTGGCCTCGGTGAGGTACTGGGCCAGCAGACCAGTGAACAACGCGATCGGCAGCTGAACCAGCACGGGGATCGCGAGCGGTAGCCAGACATCGTGCGAATTGAAGATTGTCTGTACACCCGCGACATACAGGCCGCTCAATATCAGGGCCAGCGGCACCGCCAGGCTGGCCGTTAGCAGATAGATGCCGGTACCCAGCACCAGGCCAATCAGCAGCAGGATGCCGGCCGTCACCAGCGGTCCGGCCGGCCGCAGGCTGCGGTCGGTGAGCATGTTGGCAAAGGCCGTCGCGGCGATCTCGACACCGCTCAGGTCAACGCCATCCTGGTTGGTGAACACGGTATAGAAACGGTCGGGTTGACCGGGGTCATACAGATCGGACAGGCCGATGAATACCGCCTTGTTCGTGAAATCCAGTTCAGAGGGCGACAGTCGCGCCTCCGGGCTGCCCAGCACCGCATTGTAGGGAATGTTCGGGATGGTACCAGGTGGTCCGTAGAAGTTGAGGTAGCGGTTGTCGGCGCCGGCATAGAGCATGGCGAGACCGGTAAGCAGGCGTCGTTCATCCGGCGTCAGGACGCTCAGCGCCCAGTCACCGGCAAGCTCTGCCTGCACCCGGGCAACCAGCCCGGGATCAGTTGCAAAAACATTCCGCAGGGACAGCGACAGGTGTTTCAGCGCGGCGGCACGTCCTACACCGTCCGCAGCGCGCGGCAGGTCCTCGTGACCCGTGGCGCCGGCCCTGTCCAGCAATTCCATCCAGCGCTGCTGGAGCGGCAGTGCATGCACCTGCAGTGCTGCCGATGGCAGGGTGGCCACACCACCGGCACTGGGCTTGAAGGGCCAGAACTGGTACACATTGACCTGCACCTTGGGAACCGGGAACGGCGCCAGCGCCCTGGCCGCCGCGGCAAGTTCCGGGATGGGCGGCACCAGATCCTCCACCCAGACGGTGCCGGTCAACTGGCCCTGCACGTCATACATCGGCTGGCGCCGGCCGTTCAGCCGCTCAAACAGCACCACCCGCTCCGAATCCGCCACCGAGCGGGCAAACGCCGCATCGTGCTCGGCCGTCTTCGGCCGCTGGAAATCCATGTCGAACACAATGGTGGATGCACCGAGCTCGACCAGTCTTTCAATCAGTTCACCGTGGATGGAGCGCGGCCAGTCCCGTGGCAGCGGCGGCAGGCCCAGGCCGGCGATGTCACGTTCATTGATGGCGATTACCGCCACCCCGGGGGGTGGCTCGATGGGGCCACGCATCTTGAACAGCCAGTGCAGGCCGACATGCTTTTCGAAGTCCTCGCCGAGGGGGGTCAGGGCGAGGATAGCGCCGACCAGGCCGGCAAATGCGCCGAATGCTATGCCTTTTATCCAGCGGGACATTCCGGCGTCCTACGTTTATGCATGCCCAGAGACATCCAGCTCAGATAGTACGGGCAGCCACCAGAATAACGAGGCTGCCCGTACATTGGTGCTTTCTGTTTACAGTACAGTTAACGTGCTTGCAGTTGAACAACCCAGTCAGTGCTCATGTACCGCGGAATGGGGGCTCCCTGCTATCCCGTTACCAGCAGACCTGCCTCCAACCGCTCGAGCTTCTCAACCAGGTACAAGGATCACCATCATTACGGAAGAACATAAGTTCAACTGCCTGCGTGGGATCAACCGTCATGCTTGTCGTACAATCGGGGTTGTCCGGAGAGACAACACAGGCTGTTTGCTGTGCCGTGATATTGCACTGACAGCAAACATCACTCCCGTCAGATGTACCCCAGTCCTGCTTGTCCTTCTGAAGATTGCAGACCACAACAGGCTCACCGGTGGGGCTACCCAAACTGTCTGTTGGAC
>JBATJF010000341.1:0-8151 GCA_049668345.1 Gammaproteobacteria bacterium | reverse complement strand
GTACAGGCGCAGTCCCGGTCGACTGGCACGCTGGATAGTCTCGATTACCGGCTTGCCGTTGTAGTATTTCAGCTCTACAGACAGTACCGGCTTGCCGTCCGCCTCGGAGACGGAAAAGCCCTTGATGGAGCCTTCATCGGCGAGCACCTGCGCAACCGCACACTTCAGCTGCGAGGACGGCATGCTCACCTGTGTCTTGCTGGCAGTCTGGCCGTTACGGATACGGGTCAGAAAATCTGCAATCGGATCAGTCATCATAATCGTTTACCAGCTTGCCTTGACCAGACCGGGAACGTCGCCGCGCATGGCAGCCTCGCGCAGCTTGTTCCGGGACAGTCCGAATTTACGGTAGTAGCCGTGCGGGCGACCGGTCACGCGACAACGGTTGCGCTTTCGCACGGGGCTTGCATCACGCGGCTGCTCCTGCAGCTTCATCTGCGCCTGGTAGCGCTCGTCGTAGGACGCCGTGGGGCTCTTGATAATCGCTTTCAGCGCATCGCGTCTGTCGGCATAGCGCTTGACAGTGCGTGCCCGCCTGCTCTCGCGTTCGATCATTGATCTCTTCGCCATGTCTCTACCTCAGTGCCTGAACGGGAAGTTGAATGCAGCCAGCAGGGCGCGTCCCTCTTCATCCGTTTTTGCCGTTGTCGTGAATGTAATATCCATGCCGCGCAGGGCATCGATCTTGTCGTAATCGATTTCCGGAAAGATGATCTGCTCCTTCACGCCCATATTGTAGTTACCGCGTCCGTCGAAGCCCTTCGGGTTCATGCCGCGGAAGTCACGAATACGCGGGATGGCGATGTTGATCAGCCGGTCCAGGAATTCGTACATCTGGTTGCGACGCAGGGTCACCTTGCAGCCGACCGGCCAGCCCTCGCGCACCTTGAATCCGGCGACCGACTTGCGCGCATTGATCACGATCGGTTTCTGGCCGGCGATCTTCGTCATGTCTCCCACCGCGTGCTCCATCACCTTGCGGTCGGCGACGGCCTCGCCCACACCCATGTTGAGCGTAATCTTGGTGATACGCGGAATCTCCATCGGGTTGCTGTAGCCGAATTGCTGCATCAGCGCGGGAACCACGGAGTCTGTATAAAACTGTTTAAGCCTGGCCATGTCTCTTTACCATCGAATCAGACATCCACCACTTCACTGGTGGACTTGAAAAACCGCACCTTGCGACCATCGTCGAGCATCTTGAAGCCGACGCGATCACCCTTGTTCGTCTGCGGGTTGAACAGCATGACGTTGGAAGGATCGATCGGCATTTCCTTCTCGATGATCCCGCCCGGCACACCACGGCCCGGGTTCGGCTTGGTGTGGCGCTTGACCATGTTGATGTCCGCGACCACCAGCCTGCCGTCTGTCATTACGCGCAGCACGTTGCCACGCTTGCCCTTGTCCCTGCCCGCGATGACGATAACTTCATCACCTTTCCTGATTCTGTTCATGGTCTGTTCCTACAGCACTTCCGGTGCCAGCGAAATAATTTTCATGAAACGCTCGCTGCGCAGCTCGCGCGTCACCGGTCCGAAGATGCGCGTGCCGATCGGCTGCAGCTGGTTATTCAGCAGCACGGCCGCGTTGCCGTCGAAGCGGATCAGTGATCCGTCGGGACGGCGCACACCCTTGCGGGTACGCACCACGACGGCGTTGTAGACGTCGCCCTTCTTCACCTTGCCGCGCGGAATCGCCTCTTTCACACTGACCTTGATAATGTCGCCAATGCGGGCATAGCGGCGGTGCGAACCACCCAGAACCTTGATGCACATCAGACGGCGCGCGCCGCTGTTGTCTGCCACATCAAGAATTGTCTGCATCTGTATCATGCTGTTTTTCCGTTCAGTCTCGTTACGTTAACCGGGCGCGTTCTACTCGCTGCGCCCGACAACCTCGACCAGCTTCCACGATTTGGTCCTGGAAAGCGGCCGGCATTCCTGGATCGTAACCAGGTCACCTTCACGGCAGGTGTTGTTCTCGTCGTGGATGTGCAGCTTGGTCGAACGCCGGATGTACTTGCCGTACACCGGGTGCTTGACCTTGCGCTCGATCAGGACGGTGGCCGTCTTGTCCATCTTGTCGCTGATAACCCTGCCGGTTACCGTGCGGATTGTCTGGTTCGTCTCGTTCATACCTGCTCGCCCGCCTTCGCTTTCTCGTTCAACACGGTGTGGACCCTGGCAATATCCTTGCGCACCTTGGTGATCTGGTCCGGGCGCGACAGCTGGCCGATGCCGCGCTGCATGCTGAGATTGAATTTCTCGCGCAGCAGGTTCTCCAGCTCCAGCTTCAGCTCGCCGACTGTCTTGCTTCTCATTTCCGCGGCATTCATCACATCACCGTCCGTGCTACAAAGGTTGTCTTGAAGGGCAGTTTCGCCGCCGCCAGCTTGAAGGCCTCGCGTGCCACGTCTTCCGATACGCCCTCGATTTCATACAGCATGCGGCCCGGCTGGATCTGGGCAATCCAGTATTCCACGTTGCCCTTGCCCTTGCCCTGACGCACCTCAATCGGCTTCTTGGTGATCGGCACGTCCGGAAACACGCGAATCCACAGTTTGCCACCGCGCTTGACAAAGCGCGTGATGGTGCGGCGCGCCGCCTCGATCTGGCGCGAGGTCATGCGTCCACGGTCGGTCGCCTTCAGGCCGTACTCGCCGAAGCTGACCTTGCTGCCGCGCTGCGCCAGGCCGCGGTTGCGACCCTTCTGCTGCTTGCGAAATTTTGTTCTCTTGGGCTGTAACATGTCTGTCGTTCTCCGCTATCAGGAAGCCGCCTTGCGCGCGCCTTCCGCCTCGGCCTCTTCTTCCCTGCCGATGACCTCGCCCTTGAAGATCCACACCTTTACGCCGATCTTGCCGTAGGTGGTGTTGGCTTCGGCGGTGCCGTAATCGATGTCCGCGCGCAGCGTATGCAGCGGCACACGACCCTCGCGATACCATTCGTCGCGGGCGATCTCGGCACCGTTAAGGCGGCCGCCGACCTTGATCTTGATTCCCTGCGCACCGATACGCATGGAGTTGCTCACCGCGCGCTTCATGGCGCGGCGAAACATGATGCGGCGCTCCAGCTGCTGCGCGACGCTCTCGGCAACCAGCGTGGCGTCGAGTTCCGGCTTGCGGATTTCCTCGATGTTGATGCTCACCGGCACGCCCATCTTCTCCGATACTTCCTTGCGCAACTTGTCGATGTCCTCGCCCTTCTTGCCGATCACAATGCCGGGGCGCGCAGTATGCACGGTAATCACGGCATTATTGGCAGGACGCGCAATCTGGATGCGGCTCACCGATGCCTGCGACAGGCGTTGCTTGATGAAGTCACGGATCTTGAGATCCATGTTCAGGTAGTCGGCATAGTTACCGGCGCCGGCATACCACGTGGATGTCCAGTCCTTGACGATGCCAAGCCGTATACCTGTTGGATGTACTTTCTGACCCATGCTGCTATCTGCCTCTGCCTGTTAGTCCTGTCAGTCACCCACCGTCACGGTGATGTGGCTGCTACGTTTCAGAATCCGGTTACCACGCCCCTTGGCGCGCGCGCGGAAACGCTTCAGCGTGCGGGCTTCGTTGACGAAGATGGCCGCAACCTTCAGCTCATCGATGTCGGCGCCCTCGTTATGCTCCGCGTTCGCGATAGCGGACTCCAGCACCTTGCGCACGATGCCTGCCGCCTTCTTGTCGCTGAACAGCAGCAAGTTGAGCGCCTTCTCGACCTGCAAGCCACGCACCTGGTCTGCCACCAGGCGGGCCTTCTGCGGCGAGATATGCACCTGTTTCAATGTCGCGCTGACCTGCATCTCTCTGTCCTCTTACTTCGACTTTCTGTCGGCCGCGTGTCCGCGGAACGTCCGCGTCAGGGCGAACTCGCCGAGCTTGTGACCGACCATGTTTTCGTTGATCAGCACCGGCACATGCTGGCGCCCGTTGTGAATGGCGATCGTGAGACCGACCATTTCCGGGATCACCATGGATCGACGCGACCAGGTCTTGATCGGACGCTTGTTTCGCTCGGCAACCGCCTTGTCCACCTTCTGCTGCAGGTGGTTGTCAATGAACGGACCTTTTCTGATTGAACGTGCCACTGTTTCGAATCCTCAATAATTACTTTTTGTTGCGCCGTCTGACGATCATCTTGTCCGTGCGCTTGTTGCTGCGCGTGCGGTAACCCTTGGTCGGTGTGCCCCACGGACTCACCGGGTGACGACCACCCGAGGTGCGGCCCTCGCCACCACCGTGTGGATGATCGACCGGGTTCATGGCGACACCGCGCACTGTCGGGCGCTTGCCGCGCCAGCGCGTGGCGCCGGCCTTGCCGAGCGAACGCAGGCCGTGCTCCGTGTTGCCGACCTCGCCGATGGTGGCGAAGCAGTCGGAAAGCACCTTGCGCATTTCACCCGAACGCAGGCGCAGGGTGGCGTGATCGCCGCTGCGCGCCACCAGCTGGGCGCTGCTGCCGGCACTGCGTGCCAGCTGGCCGCCCTTGCCCGGCTTCATCTCGATGTTGTGCACCATGGCGCCGACCGGGATATTACGCATGGGCATGGCGTTGCCGGCCTTGATCGGCGCGTCGCTGCCGTTCCGAACCTCGTCCCCCCCCTTGACGCCCTTGGGTGCCAGGATATAGCGCCGTTCGCCATCCGCGTAGAGCAGCAGGGCGATGTGCGCCGAGCGGTTCGGATCGTATTCGATGCGTTCCACTTTCGCCGGCACGCCAAGCTTGTCACGCTTGAAGTCGATCTGGCGATAGTGCTGCTTGTGCCCGCCGCCCTGATGACGCGTGGTGATACGACCGGCATTGTTCCTGCCGCCGTTCTTGCGCTTCACGTCGAGCAGCGCGGTGTGCGGCTTGCCCTTGTGCAGTTCGGGCGTGCGCACACTGATAACGAAGCGGCGGCCCGGCGAGGTTGGTTTGGCTTTAACGAGTGGCATTATACTGTTCCCTTGTGCAAAGGTCGCGTCCTAAACGCAATCTACTCCGCTCCCATGAAATCGATGTCGTGCCCCTCGGCCAGGGTCACATAGGCCTTTTTCCAGTCAGCCCGCCGCCCGGTGGTGGCCCCGTGACGCTTGATCTTGCCGCGCACGTTGCTGACCTGGACGCTGTTGACCTTGACATCGAACATCAGTTCGACGGCCTTCCTGATATCCGGCTTGCTGGCACCGGGCAGGACCTTGAATATGTACTGGCGACTCGCGTCAGACAGGCGCGTGCTCTTCTCCGACACGATCGGGGCCAGCAGTACCTTCATCAATTGTTCCCGGTTCATGCCAGACGCTCCTCGAGTTGCTTCAACGCCCCGGTGGTCATCAGTACCTTGTCGAAACCGATCAGGCTCACCGGGTCCGCATCGGTCACATCACACACGGCGACCCGTGGCAGGTTGCGTGCGGCCAGATACAGGTTGTCATCCGCCGCGTCGGAGACGATCAGCACGTTGTCCAGACCCATGCCCTTCAGCTTGCCGGCCAGTTCACGTGTCTTGGGTGCCGCAACATCGAACGACTCGATGGTCAGCAGGCGGTCCTGGCGCAGCAACTCGGACAGGATCGAGCGCATGGCCGCGCGGTACATCTTGCGGTTGACCTTCTGCGCATAGCTGCGCGGCACGGACGCGAACACCTTGCCGCCGCCACGCCACAGCGGACTGCGGATGGTGCCGGCACGGGCCCGGCCGGTGCCCTTCTGGCGCCACGGCTTGATGCCGCCGCCACTGACCAGGGCACGGTTCTTCTGCTGCGAATTGCCGGACCGCGCGCCCGCCAGGCAGGCGGTCACGACCTGGTGAACCAGCGCTTCCCTGAAGTCCTGGCCGAAGATGGCATCAGAGACCTTGATCTTCGCCTTGGCACCTTGTAACTGTAAATCCATCGTAATACTCCTAGCGCGCCTTGACTGCCGGACGAATAATCACGTCACCACCCCTGGCGCCCGGCACCGAGCCCTTCACCAGCAGCAGGTTGCGCTCGGCGTCGACACGCACCACCTCGATATTCTGGGTGCTGCGACGCACGTTGCCGAGGTGGCCGCACATCTTCTTGCCCTTGACGACGCGTCCCGGGGTCTGGTTCTGACCGATGGAACCCGGCGCCCGGTGCGACAGCGAGTTGCCGTGCGTCGCATCCTGCATGCTGAAGTGATAACGCTTGATCACGCCGGCAAAACCCTTGCCGATCGAGGTCCCGGTCACGTCGACCTTCTGCCCGGCCTCGAATATCCCGACATTGATCTCGCTGCCGACCTGGATGTCATCACCCTCGCCGTCGGCCAGCGGGAATTCCCACAGACCGCGACCCGCCTCGGTACCGGCCTTGGCGAAATGACCTGCCATGGGGCGGGTCACGCGTGAAGGCTTGCGATTGCCGGTGGTTACCTGCAACGCACGGTAGCCGTCCGAATCGGCGGTCTTGACCTGCGTCACGCGGTTCGGCTCGACCGCGATCACCGTTACCGGCACGGTCACGCCGTCATCACCGATGATGCGCGTCATGCCTGCCTTGCGTCCTACAATTCCGATAGTCATTTCATTACCCACTAGTTCAGCTTGATCTGAACATCCACGCCGGCGGCAAGGTCCAGTTTCATCAGCGCGTCGACAGTCTTTTCCGTCGGATCGACGATATCCATCAGGCGCTTGTGCGTCCGGATCTCGTACTGGTCCCGCGCATCCTTGTTGACGTGCGGCGAAATCAGGATGGTAAAACGCTCCTTGCGGGTCGGCAGCGGGATAGGCCCGCGTACCTGCGCGCCGGTGCGCTTGGCTGTTTCGACAATCTCCGCGGCCGACTGATCGATCAGGCGGTGGTCGAAGGCCTTGAGGCGGATCCGGATTCTCTGGTTGCTCATGTAATTAATCCAACAAATACGTTAATCGTGAGACGTTAAACGTGACATATGATTCGTGACAGGTGAATCGTGCCGGGAAGCCGTTTCACGTCTCACGTTTCACGCTTCACCCGTTATTCAATAATCTTCGCCACCACGCCGGCACCGACGGTGCGACCACCTTCGCGAATCGCGAAGCGCAGCCCGTCTTCCATCGCAATCGGCGCAATCAGCGACACCGTCATCTTCACGTTGTCACCCGGCATCACCATCTCCACACCTTCCGGCAAATCCACCGCTCCCGTCACGTCCGTCGTGCGGAAATAAAACTGCGGACGGTAATTGCTGAAAAACGGCGTGTGACGACCACCCTCTTCCTTGCTCAGCACGTAAACCTCGCACTCGAACTTCGTGTGCGGCTTGATGCTGCCCGGCTTGCACAGCACCTGGCCACGCTCCACTTCCTCGCGCTTCGTGCCACGCAGCAAGACTCCCACGTTGTCGCCCGCCTGACCCTGGTCCAGCAACTTGCGGAACATCTCCACACCCGTGCACGTCGTCTTCATCGTCGGGTTGATACCCACAATCTCGATCTCGTCGCCGACCTTCACAATCCCGCGCTCGATTCGTCCCGTTACCACCGTACCGCGGCCCGAAATCGAAAATACATCCTCCACCGGCATCAAAAAACCACCGTCTATCGCACGCTCCGGCTCCGGTATGTAACGATCCATCTCCTCAACCAGCTTCACAATCGACGGCACACCAATGTCGCTCGTGTCACCCTCCAGCGCCTTCAGTGCAGATCCCGTCACAATCGGCGTGTCATCCCCCGGAAAATCATACTTGTCCAGCAACTCCCGGATCTCCATCTCCACCAGCTCCAGAAGCTCCGCATCGTCAACCATGTCCGCCTTGTTCATGTACACCAGAATGTACGGAACACCTACCTGGCGACTCAGCAAGATGTGCTCCCGCGTCTGCGGCATCGGTCCGTCCGCCGCACTCACCACCAGGATCGCCCCGTCCATCTGCGCCGCACCCGTGATCATGTTCTTCACATAATCCGCGTGCCCCGGACAGTCCACGTGCGCATAGTGACGCTTCTCCGACTCGTACTCCACGTGCGCCGTCGCAATCGTAATACCCCGCGCACGCTCTTCCGGTGCATTGTCAATCTGGTCATAGGCCTTGAATTCGCCACCGCGCAGCTCAGACATCACCTTCGTGATCGCCGCCGTCAACGTCGTCTTCCCGTGATCCACGTGTCCAATCGTTCCCACATTCACGTGCGGCTTCGTTCGTTGAAATTTTTCCTTTGACA
>JBATJF010000340.1:0-3067 GCA_049668345.1 Gammaproteobacteria bacterium | reverse complement strand
ATGCAGGAAACAGAAAATCAATCGACTCTGACCCCGGACGGAGCATGCGTGGTGTTCTGTACCGTCCCCGATACGGACAGCGCCGGCCGCATCGCCGGCAGCCTGGTCGAGGAACGGCTGGCGGCCTGCGTCAATATCGTCCCCGGCCTGGTTTCGGTCTATCGCTGGGAAGGGGCCGTGCAACGCGACAATGAGGTGCTGCTGCTCATCAAGACCACGCCGGGCGTGTACGATCGGCTGGAGGCACGCATCCGTGCGCTGCACCCTTACGAACTTCCTGAAATCATCTCGGTCCCAATTCAGACAGGACAGGCAGACTACCTACAATGGATAAAAAACACCCTGGAATCATAATGATATTGCGCGTCTGGTTGACAGCACTGCTGCTGGCCGCGCCCTTCGCCCATGCCGTGGACAGCCTCGGCATCAGCGGTGACGATGAATTGCTCGCCCCGGACCAGGCATTTGGCATCAGCACGGTAAACAATGACGATGAGGTGCAGGTCACCTGGACGATTGCGCCCGGCTACTACATGTACCGCGACCGCATCCGCTTCAGCACCGACGCCGCGGGCATCGAACTGGGTAATGCGCGGCTGCCGGCCGGTACCATCAAGGACGACGAGTTCTTCGGCAAGATCGCGATCTTTCGCGACACGGTCACCGCCACCGTCCCGTTCAAACGTCAGGCCGGCGCCCCCGACAGCTTTGACATCAAGGCCGTGTCCCAGGGCTGCGCCGACATCGGCGTGTGCTATCCGCCGCATACCCAGACCGTCAGCCTGACACTGGCAGGCGGCGCCGCTACCCTGGCGACGGCGCAACCGGCCGCGGCGCCCACCGATTCACTGGGCAGCGCCCTGGGACTGCTGCCGGCGGACGACGATTTCCTCGAGCCGGACCAGGCCTTCCAGGTTGACGTTATCGCGGAAGCCCCCGACCGCCTGCGCGTGCACTGGGTCATTGCGGAAGGCTACTACCTGTACCGCGACAAGCTCAGCTTCACGCTGGCCGACGGCACGGGCGTCACGCTGGGCGCGATCGATATCCCGCCGGGCGAGACCAAGCACGACGAGTTCTTCGGCGACGTGCAGGTATTCCACGACGAGATCGTGGCCGGGGTTGCGCTCGCGCGGACTACCCGCGACGCCAGCGACATCACGCTGGTCGTCGGCTACCAGGGCTGCGCCGAGGCCGGCATCTGCTACCCGCCGATCAAGAAACAGCTGCCGGTGACGCTGGCAGCGCTGGATGCGGCCGTGCCGCTGGCGAATGCTGCACCGGCAGGCACTGCAACGAACCCGCCCGAGGCCCCTGCATCGACCAGCCAGGACCGCTACGCGAAGGTACTGAGTGAAAGCGGGCTGGGCTGGATTGTGCTGTTTTTCTTCGGTGCCGGCGTGCTGCTGGCATTCACCGCCTGCATGTACCCGATGATCCCGATCATCTCCAGTATCATCGTCGGCCAGGGCAGCAGCATCACCACCGGCCGGGCCTTCCTGCTGTCGCTGATCTACGTCGAGGCGGTAGCGGTCACCTATGCCGTCATCGGCGTGATTTCCGCCCAGCTCGGCGCCGGCGTACAGGCATTCTTCCAGAACCCGTGGATACTGAGCCTGTTCGCACTGATTTTCGTGCTGCTGGCGTTGTCCATGTTCGGCTTCTTCACCCTGCAACTGCCGTCCTCGCTGCAGGCCAAACTCAGCGAGACCAGCAACCGCATGCAGGGTGGCACGCTGGCCGGCGTGGCCGCCATGGGCGTGCTGTCCGCGCTTATCGTCGGGCCCTGCGCCGGGCCGGTGCTGATCGGCGCGCTGATCTACACCAGCCAGAGCGGCGATTACCTGACCGGGGCGCTGGCCATGTTCGCGCTCGGCAACGGTCTGGGGGCGCCGCTGCTGGTGATCGGCACCTCCGGCGGCAAGCTCTTGCCGAAGGCCGGCGGCTGGATGGATGTCGTGAAGGCCGTGTTCGGCGTGGTCCTGCTGGGCGTCGCCGTGCTGATGCTGGAACGCATCCTGCCCGGCCCGGTGACGATGGCACTGTGGGCGCTGCTGCTGATCGTACCGGCCATCTACATGGGCGCGCTCGACAGCCTGGCCCCCGGCGTATCAGGCTGGCGCCGGCTGTGGAAAGGGCTCGGCATCGCCATGCTGGTCTACGGCGTGATCCTGATTATCGGCGCGACCACCGGGGCACGCGATCCCTTCCACCCGCTGCGCAACCTGAACACGGCCACCGTGATCGGGACGACGGGCGGGGCGCATACCTCGCAGCACCTGCAGTTCACCCGCATCAAGAGCGTGGATGATTTCAAGGCCGCGCTGACGGCCAGCAACGCACAGGGCAAGCCGGTGATGCTGGATTTCTACGCGGACTGGTGTACCTACTGCATCAAGATGGAGGACTACACCTTCTCCGATCCGGCCGTGCAGGCGGCGCTGGCCGACACCACGCTGCTGCAGGCCGATGTCACCGCCAATGACGCACAGGACCTCGCCCTGCTCAACCATTTCGGCCTGTTCGCACCGCCGGCAATCCTGTTCTTCGACACGAGTGGCAACGAGGTTCGCAGCTCGCGGCTGGTCGGCTACAAGAACGCAAGCGACTTCCTGGCGCATGTGCGGGGCGCACTGGGGCAGTGAGTTGTTAGACGTGATGCGTGAAACGTGAAAAGAATAGCCACGGAATCCACGGAAGAACACAGAAAAATAACAACGCTGGATATCAGTTACAGGGTGCACTGTGTGCACCGTTAGCGGTGCGTAAGACGCACCCTACGTCGGTGTTGTTTTATTGGCTCCTCCCCAAATCGAGTGGTTAGATTAGCGTTGTAGGGCCGAATTCATTCGGCCAACAGCCTGTTGCCATTGGAGACAAGGAGGTCAGCCTGTCCTACGACGCATTGCGCAGGGGGCGTCATTCCACGCACCATCAAGCCTATTGCATCACCACGGTTAGCCGCGGTCGTCAGCCTTTGTTTACGGATATCACCGCAGCACGTCTGCTGGTTCACGAACTCCGGCACCTGCACGAACAGGGTGATGTTATTTCCCTTGCCTGGGTT
>JBATJF010000339.1:0-8384 GCA_049668345.1 Gammaproteobacteria bacterium | reverse complement strand
GGTCCCAGGTGGTGATGTGCGGTCTGAATTTTCCACGTGCCATGTTTCGGGTCCTCCCTGTCGGTGTGGGTGGGTGCCGGCGGTCAGTCGTTGCCGGTGCCGGCCCCGGAAGTCAGGCGCTCGATCTTGTCCCTTTCGATAACTTCTGTTTCCGCCTTGCCGGCTGCCATCCAGGCGGCGATGTGCGGATGTGCAGGCACGCTCTGAACATGGGACTGGTCGACGCCGTCGAGTGGAATACTATAGCCGAAAAACGCAGGGCAACGGGCGCGTACATGTCGTCCGCCATCGAGAACGGCCCGTGCAGGCAGTCGCCGCCGCTGCCGGATTCGGCGCGACAGCGGCGCCCGGTTGCCGGGCGTTGCGTTCGCGGTCAGGTGAACAGGGTGAAGATGACGGCGCCGGCCGCCAGCAGGAAGAACAACAGTCCCATCGAGGTGTAGTCGTCCTCGGCCGGCCGGCTTTCTTCCAGGTGCGCTTCCGCCTCGCGCACCAGCTGCTCGATGGCGGCCTGGCGCCTTGCCATAAGTCCCCTGGCCCGGGCCCGGCGGCGCTCCGCATCGCTCTGCACCTGGTCGCAGGCCTGCGTGTAGTGCTGTTCGGCCGCATCGTCGTCCACGCCGTTCTCGGCCTCCTGCCACTGCTCGTCCAGCAGCAGCAGGCGCCGCTCCTGCCAGGTATCGATGGCCTGGATCTCGCGCTCGAGAAGCCTGTCGCAGTAATGGGTGATGGAATTCCCGTAGCCGTGCCCGGCCCAGGCCAGCAGCCTGTCGGCGTCCAGCTCGATGCCGGTCACCGCGCCCTCTTCATCTTTCGACTCGACATACAGGTGCTGCGGCAGATTCAGCTCCAGTGCGCTCATGCATGCTCCTCGCTGCGTGGATGGACTGCGTGGATTTTACAACGAACGGCAAGGAAAATGTGCAGATAAGTAGTGACGGAGTGCTGACGGGTTTGGATTTGCAGCGTGGCACTGGCTGGCCAGCCGGTGATTCGGGAGAACATTAATGGGCTCTTCCCCAAATCGAGCGGGTGGATTCCCGTTGCAGGGCCGAATTCATTCGGCCAACAGCTGCTTCGTGAATGGTCGAATGAATTCGACCCTACAGTTCTGATTGAGTCATTCCCTGCACCATCAAGTCTGCCGCATCACCACGGTTACCCACAGTCATCATCCTTTGTTCACGGATATCATCGCAGCACGCAGCTCGCATGAAACACCGCTGGTCGAATGAATTCGACCCTACAGGTTTTGTTGTGTAGGGCCGAATTCATTCGGCCAACCACCTCATTCCGGGCGAAGCGCAGCGGAGACCCGGAATCCAGGTGTGGCAATTCAGGCCGTTACTGGATTCCGGCGGCGACCCGTCACGGCCACCTGTCACGGTGAGGCGCCAGCGGCGATTTGCTGTGCTATGCCTTGCCCATGCAGGCCATGCACCGCGTGGTTGTCGGGTCTATGGCCAGGCGACGGGCGTCGATTTCCTCGCCGCACACAAAGCACCAGCCGTAGTCACCAGACGCGATCCTGCGCAGCGCACCCTCGATGCTGACCAGCTGACGCTGGCGTCGGCGGGCAGTCTCCCGGGCCATCTGCTGAATCTGCATGGCATCCATGCGCGATAACCTGCCAACACTGGCCTGATCGAGCTCCACCGGCCGGGTGGCATCCCGCGACATTTCTTCCAGCCCCTCAAGTTCGGACTTCAGCTGCAGCAGCCGCTCACGGAATTTCTCGATCTCTGCGTCTTCCATCGGTCACCTCCCTCTCGCTGGATAAAGGTACCCGCTTTTGAAAGAGGCCCAATGTTGGCGGCAAATATTTTCAGGCGCCAACTGGCTTGGTGAAGTTGATTGTAAAGGCAAACCAGTTGCCAAAGAACTCCGTTTCCCTGAATCCTGCATCAAGACACAAGGCACGAACCCGCTTTTGACTGGTATAGTGCGGGTCGGGGATGACTTCCGTGACCGACAGAATGCCTCCTTGCCTGAGCGCCTGGTATATCTCAACAAGGGCCTCGTGTTTGTTGGGGATCTCGCCCATTACAGTGACTAACAAGGCCCGGTCAAAATGGTCCTTATCCAGATCTCCGCTGCCCGCTCCTGCATTAACCAGCCGGATATTGTCGATCCCCGAAGCTTCTGCGCGTCTACCCAGTTTCTCCAGCATTCTGGATTGAATATCCAGCGCTACCACTTCTCCTGTCATTCCGACCCGCCTTGCCACCGGCACTGTCAAGCGCCCGGGACCGGATCCAACATCAAGCAGCCGCATACCTTTCTCAAGGTGCAATCTTTGAATGATCCTCTCCGGACCGGCAACGGCATTCATATACGGGTTTTCCACCAGCCAGGAGAGACTTGCCGGGCATGCAAGCGAGCGATAACGCCACCAGTAACCCGCGGCGAAAAGTGCCAGCAGAATACCAAGGATACTAATTGCCAACGTCAAGTCCGGGTGTGCTCCGCGGGTGAATTGTTGTTATGTTTAACGTCTCCATTGAGCGGCGCGCGTTAACGCGTCCGGCCCCGCAGGGGCATTCTCGAATGGTTTGTCAGAGTGCTGTTTAATCTGCCAGCAACTCCGACCAGAGTTCAGTAGTTGAGTTTTCAGTGTTTGTTCTATGATCTCTGAATTTCTGCTTTATACCTTCGGAGGTCATATAAATCGATTGCTCAATGTCGACATCACCTATAGGTGCTTTTATATCTTTACACTCTGCATCACCGAGTGCCATCTGATATGCAAAAATACTCGCTGAGGTTATTGCTACGAAATTATCGCGACTGATTGAGCCGTCATGAGGAGCCTCACTGTAAGTTCTTAGCTGGATATTCGCGCTACCAATCTTGCAAAGGTCATAACCCTCAATGACCATTCTCTCTCCCTTAATTTCAACTAAATCTCTGGCAAGCTGTCCTTTCCAGTCCAGAGTGTCTTCCGCCGATAAGGGCGAGGCTATAATACCCGGCGCAAGAAAAGCCGCGAATACTAGCGATGTCCGATGAATGTTCATATGCTTTCCTCTTCTATTTCCTGTTATGTTGTAGCACTCTAACTACAATCCGGCGAACGAATGGTCGATTTGAAAGGGATATCAGTTGACCATAACATTCGCCGGATAATAACAATAACAGCCAGCTACACCCTCTTTCAGGTGTTATGGAGATTCAATGAAGTCGCAAATGGCGTCCGGCGGCCTTGTGCGTGTCATGCTGTCCGCCATGTGCCGAAAATTTGTATGTCATCCGGGATTCCATGTCCATACCCTGCACCAACCTGGCGCCCGGTTGGCTAATCCAACGTATTAGCGGGCTAGCACCCAGGGCAGAACCGTCGTGCGCTGTCCCTGGCGGGTTCCCCGGGCAGGCGCTACCTGCTGACGTGATGCCGGCCTCTGCCTGGTCCTGTATCAAGACGCCTGCGCCCGCATGCCATGGCGGTGGGCACGGATCACGTCCTCGAAGTCCATTTCCTCCAGCCGGCTGGTCATGGTGGCGAGCGCCTGTTCGAGTTCGGGCAGGAGTACGTTTTCCAGCGCACGCGCGCGGCGTTCGGTCAGGCGGTATTCGAGCAATAACCGGTAGATGTTGCCGGAGACCTCGGCGAGCGTGGCGCTCTGCAGGAGGAGTTGCTCGAAGGCCGACCGGCAGGTCTCGGCCTCACGCGAGGGATTGCAGGCCGGCGTCAGCGTGCCGGGCCCGGTCGAGGGCGGCTCGAGATGATTCTCCACGAGACTGACTCCCATGAAGTTGTGCCGCCGGGTCTGCAAGTGCAGACCCTCAAGCCTGCGGGCGGGGTAGACCGAGAGCCCCTGCAGGCCGTGGCGATTCACCGCGGCACGCAGCCGTTCCCTTGCGCTTGCCGACTGTGCCGCGAGTTCGCCCTGCAGTCGCGCGTAGCGTGCCAGCTGGCGCAGCAGCTCGGCCGCCAGCAGCAGGCGTTTTTCATCGAGAAAGTCATAGGCCTCGCTGACAACCTTGCGTTCCTCCCTGAGGGCCAGCACGGCTGCGCGGGTCGGCGCCTGTTCCATTTCATTCATGCCGCACCCGCCGTTTGAATATGGCGTGCGATCTGCTCGTCATTGAGTCGGTGCAGTTCGCTGTGCGGCAGGGTGCGCAGGATCTGCCAGCCGATATCCATGCTCTGCTCGAGGGTGCGGGCGGACGGCTGGTGAACCAGATCCTGTTCAAAGCGGGTGCCGAAATCGATAAACTGCCGGTCGATTTCGGACAGGCCCTCGCGGCCGACGACACTCGCCAGCACGCGAACATGCACCGCCCTGGCATAGCAGGCATACAGCTGGTTGGCGAGCGCTGCATGATCCGGATAGGTGAAACCCTCGCCGGTGCCGTCTTTCATCAGGCGCGACAGGGATGGCAGGACCTTGACGGGCGGGTAGATGCCTGCCCGGTCGAGCTCCCGGTCGATCACGATCTGGCCCTCGGTGATGTATCCGGTAAGGTCGGGTATCGGGTGGGTGATGTCATCCGATGGCATGGTCAGGATCGGCAGCTGGGTCAGTGAGCCCGCCACGCCCCGGATGCTGCCGGCACGCTCATACAGGGTTGCCAGGTCGGAATACATGTAGCCCGGAAAGCCCTTGCGGCTCGGGACCACGCCGTGACTGGTAGATACCTCGCGCAGTGCCTCGCAGTAATTCGTCATGTCCGTCATCACCACCAGTACATGCTTGCCTTCCTCAAAGGCCAGGTATTCGGCGGCGGTCAGTGCATAGCGCGGACAGAGCAGGCGCTGGGTGCTCGAGTCGGAGGCGAGGTTGAGAAACATCACCGTATGTTCCAGTGCGCCGCTGTCCTCCATCGCCCGGCGGAAGCGCTCGGCCGTGTCGAAGGGCACACCGATCGCCGCGAACACAATGGCGAACTGGCCCGCCTCCTTGCCCCGCAGGCGCGCCTGCCGGGCGATCTGGATGGCCAGGCGGTCGTGGGGCAGGCCGGAGCCGGAAAATATCGGCAGCTTCTGGCCGCGAACCAGGCTGTTCATGAGATCGATGGTCGAGATGCCGGTCTCGATGAAATCCGTCGGCATGTTGCGTGCCGCCGGGTTGATGGGCAGCCCGTCGATACGAAAACTCCGGGTGGCGGACAGGGTCGGGCCGCCGTCGATGACCTGCCCGATACCATTGAACACCCGGCCCAGGATGTCGGGGCCAACGGCAAAGTGCAGGGGCTGGCCCTGAAAGCGTACCCGCGTCTCGGCCAGTGACAGGCCGCGTGTCGACTCCATGACCTCGATGGTGATGGTGTCCTGGTCCAGCGCCGCGATGTAACCCAGTCGTGTCTGTCCCTGGCCATCGTCGATTTCAACGGCCTCGTTGAGTCCCGCGTTGACGGTTCTTTTCAGGAACAGCAGCGGGCCCTCGACGCGCCTGGCCGCACCCTGTGCAAGGATTTCAGGTCGCATGTTGCGTGGCGCTCCCGGTCAGTGCCGTGAATGCAGCTTCCAGGTGTTTGCCCAGCACCTCGTATTCCTCCAGCTGGTCTTCGCCGATGTCCTCGCTCATCCTCAGCAACCGGCGCATGACGGGCAGTTCGCGAATCGAGTCCATACTGGCCTGGTTTGCGACCGCCGCCCCGGCAAGGTCGATGAACCGGATAATCGTCTGCATGATTGCCACCTGGCGTGCCGCCGAACAGAAGCGGTCCACGGGAGAGTAGGCGGATTGCCGCAGGAAGGCCTCGTTGATCAGCTCGGCGCAAAGCAGAACCAGCTGCTGGCGCGGGGGGAGGGCATCCTTGCCGACGATACGTGCCATGCGCTCGAGGTGCGATTGTTCCTCGAGCAGCTCGAGGAAGCGCCGGCGCTGTGTCAACCATTGCGGATTGCCCTGTTCGCTCCAGAACTCGCCGAGCAGTTCGACATCCTCTGTATAGGACTGCAGGGGATGGACTGCCGGGTAGAAGCGAGCCTGTGCACGGCCGGCATCCAGTGCCCAGAAGCAACGGACATAGCGCTTGGTATGGGCGGTGACCGGTTCCGAGAAATCCGCTGCCGGCGGGCTGACGGCACCGATAATGCTCAGCGAGCCGATATCCCCGTTCAGGGTGCGGACATGCGCGGCGCGTTCGTAGAAATCCGCCTGGCGGCTGCTCAGGTAGGCCGGATAGCCCGCCTCGCTGGGCAGTTCGCCCAGGCGTCCCGACACCTCGCGCAGTGCCTCTGCCCAGCGGCTGGTGGAATCGGCCATGAGTGCGACCCGCATGCCCTGGTCACGGAAATATTCGCCGACGGTGACCGCGGTGTAGATGCTGGCTTCGCGGGCGGCGACCGGCATATTCGAGGTATTGGCGATGATCACCGTGCGCTCCATCAGCGGACGCCCGGTGTACGGATCATCGAGTTGCGGAAATTCGTGCAGTACACCGGCCATTTCGTTGCCGCGTTCACCGCAACCCACGTAGATGATGACTTCGGCGTCGCACCATCGGGCCAGGGTCTCCTGCAGCACGGTCTTGCCGGTGCCAAAACCACCCGGCATGGCGGCGCGACCGCCGCAGGCCAGCGGGAACAGGCTGTCCAGGACGCGCTGGCCGGTAAACAGCGGTCCTTCCACCGGCAGGTGTGCCGCAACCGGGCGCGGCTGGCGCACCGGCCAGCGGTGTGCCATGGCGATTTCACGTTCTTCATCCGGACCGCAGCGCAGGACCAGCAGCGGGTGATCCTCGCTGTAGTCGCCGGCCGGCGCGACCGTGACGACTTCACCCTCGCAGCCCGGCGGTACGATACAGCGTTGTGAGCGCGCATCCTTGCGCTGGACGCTGCCGAAGATGCTGCCGGGCGTCAGCCGCTGCCCGGGGCGGACCGAGGGCTTGAAGGGGTAGTGCTGGTCGCCGCGTGTCTGTACGGCGCCGGGCTCGGTGTAGCGCCCCTGGCTGGCCAGCGGGCGCAACAGGCCATCGAAAATATTACCCAGCAGCGAGGGCCCGAGTTTGACCGACAGCTCCGAACCGGTGCCGCTGACCGGGTCTCCCGGCCGCAGGCCGCTGGTGTCCTCGTAGACCTGGATGACGGCCTCGTCATCCTTGATGCGGATCACCTCGCCGAGCAGGCGTTGCCGGCCAACCAGCACGGTCTCGTTGATGCGGAAGGGGCGTTGCGTGCCGGCGCCCAGTACCGACCCGCTGATCCAGGTGATGCTGGCATCACTCATGGCACTGCCGGTATCGGAAGGCATGGCGTGAACCGGCCGGCCCTTCATGCCGGGGTCGCATGCTGTTTATTGATTTCGGCGAGCAGCAGCGCCTCGATGCGGGTGCGTTGTCGCAGCAATCCCTCGATACTGCCGTCCACGCAGGCGCCACCGGCGCTGATCCGCAGCCCCGCGGTGATCCCGGCGTGCGGCTCAAGCTGCGGAATGCAATCGATCTCGCCGCGCAGTTTTTCCTGCAGGGCGTTGCATTCGTCTTCCGGCCAGTCCGCCGGGTGCTCGATCAGCCAGTGCCGGTCCATCAGCATCGATGCGGCGGCATCGACCAGGTGGCTGATCCACTGTTGCCTGTGTTCGCCATGCTGCCAGCGCTCCAGCAGGGCCTGCTGCAAGGGTTGCCAGGCCGCGTCCAGAAAGGCCTGGTCGGCCTGCTGGCGCCTGTGGCGCAGGCGGGTCTGTTCCTGCGCCTCTGCCGACGCGATGCGCTGCCGGATCTGTTCGCGAAGTTCCTCCAGGTCTTCGTGGGCACGCGTCCGCGCGTCGCGGTAAGCCTGCCTGACGATTTCCCGGGCCTGCTGTTCTGCCGCTTCGATCACCCCGCGGCAACGCTTTTCACGCTCACGCTCGACCACGTCGAGCAGGTGCTGCAGCTGGGCATTGATCACCGTTGTCGGGGTACTCATTCCAGCACCCCGAGTTGACCGCGGATGCGCGATGCCAGGTCGGGCATGGGGGCCTCGCCGTGAACATCGGGGACGATGACGACCTGGGGATCGATTGCGGCCAGCAGCCGGTCCAGGATGCCGGCCGGGACGTGTTGAGCGGTTTGCGCGCCGATCAGCACCAGCGGCGCCTCCCGGGTGGCCTGCTCCAGCGTTTGCAGCACCTGGTCGGCCCGGGGTGTATGGACGCGCAGCCCCGCCAGGCGAAAGCCGGCCGCACTCACTTCGTCACCGATGAAAACGGGCGTCGACAGGCTTGCTGGCGGTACGCGCGGGTCCACTACAGGACCCGGTTGAGGATCAGGATGGAGATGATCAGGCCATAGATCGCGATGCCCTCGGCGAGACCGACGATGATCAGCGCACGACCGAGCATGTCCGGCTTCTCGGCAATCGCGCCAAGCGCCGCGCTGCCGACGCCCGCGACCGCGATGCCGGCACCCAGCGATGACAGGCAGGTTGCCAGGGCGGCGGCCACAAAGCCCCAGCT
>JBATJF010000338.1:0-27479 GCA_049668345.1 Gammaproteobacteria bacterium | reverse complement strand
ACTTGTAATGAAGATGTCGCGGGTTCGACTCCTGTCGCCGGCTCCACTTGTTTCTACTGTATCCTGCCCCCGCTGGCGCCAGGCGCCATCTAAAGCACCCCCCGCCCACAGCCGATACGGTCTGAGGTGCCATGGATTCCGGTGCCGGAATCAATTCTTCCCGTGACGGATCTTTACAAGGATGTAAAGAGTGGCAACAGGCAAACAATCCCTGGCGGCGCAGCTCAGGCAAAAAGAACAGGAGATCCATCTGCTCAGCGAGATCATGCAGATGATCGGCAGCGAGCATAACCTGCAGAAGGTGTTCGACCACGTCGCCTCCAGTGCCTCGCAACTCCTGCGGGCCGAGACCGTCTCCATTCCGATCATGTCCGACGACTGCAACAGTTATATCTATCGTGCGGCGTGCGGCGTCAGTGCCGACGAACTGCTCGGCGCCGAGCTGCCCATCGAGGTTGGCCTGTGCGGCTGGGTGCTGCGCCATCGCCGTGCCTGGTGGCGCGGGATGGCCGAGATGCTGGACGAAAACGAACGCAACCAGTGGGAAAAAGAGGCCGGGTCGCTGATACTCGTGCCGCTGGTCGGTAAGCGCCGCTTCCTCGGCGGCATTGCCTGCATCAACCAGCTGGACGGCAGTGAGTTCGACGAGGAAGACATGGAGTTGCTCACGCTGTTTGCCGGTCAGGTCAGTATCGCAATCGAGAACGCCATGTCGTTCGAGGAACTCCAGTCAGCCAGGCTGGCCGCCGAGGCCTACAAGGAAAAGCTCGAAAGACTCAACCACAAGCTGGTATCAGCCAATCGCGAACTCAAGCATCTCGCGGTACACGATCCGTTGACCGGTCTGCCAAACCGGACGCTGATCCTGGACCGCCTGCAGCAGTCGATGATTTCCGCACGACATGGACGCCATGGTGTTGCGCTGATCATGATCGACCTCGATCACTTCAAGGAGGTGAACGACACGCTGGGGCATGTCATGGGAGACCAGTTGCTGATCAGGATCGGCGGCCTGTTCAAAAGTGTTCTGCGGGAAGAGGATACCATCGGCCGGCTGGGTGGAGACGAGTTCGCCGTGGTGATACCGGCGACCGACAAGCGCGAGGCGCTCGCCGTGGCCGAGCAGCTGGGTGCCGCCCTGAAGGCGCCGGTACTCATCGGGCAGACGGCCTGCTCGGTCGGGGCCAGCATGGGTATCGCTATCTATCCGGAGCACGGCGAGCAACCCTCCGCGCTGCTGAAATGTGCTGATGTCGCGATGTACATCGCCAAGCGCAATCGCAACGATATTTTCGTCTACGATGCCAGACTGGACACCAATAATCCGCAGCGGCTCGACCTGATCAGCGACCTGCATGTTGCCATTCAGCAGTGGGATATAGGCGCGGCGTTCCAGCCCAAGGTCGACCTGCAAAGTGGTACGATCGTAGGAGCGGAGGCGCTGGCACGCTGGGTGAAACCCGGACACGGTCCGGTCTCGCCGGTCGAGTTTATTCCTATCCTCGAACAGACCGGACTCATCAAGCAGTTCACGCTGCAGATGGTCGAACACGCAGCCCGGTTTTGCAGGCAATGCATGCAGGCCGGTTACCGGCTCACTGTCGCAGTCAATCTTTCCGTCCATAATCTCAGGGACGACAAGCTGCCGGAACAGGTGGCGGAAATTCTTGCCTACCACGAACTCGATGCGCACCAGCTGACGCTCGAGATTACCGAGAGCGCCGTGATGACGGATCCCGAGCAAAGCCAGGAAATCCTGATGCGATTGCACGCTATGGGCGTGCAATTGTCCATCGATGATTTCGGTACCGGCTACTCCTCGCTCAGTTACCTGAAACGGATGCCGGTACAGAAGCTGAAGATCGATCGCTCGTTCGTCAGGGATATGGTGAGTGACAGCGATGACGCGATAATCGTACGATCCACGATCGACCTGGCCCACAACCTGGGCCTGAAAACCATCGCGGAAGGCGTGGAAACCGAGGAGACGCTGGCCGTGTTGCAAGCCATGCGCTGTGACATGGTGCAGGGCTACCTGATCAGCCGCCCGCTGCCGGCGGATGAATTTCTCGAATTTCTCGCGGCCAGTGACTGGGCGGTGCGGCGTGCCGCACGTGCATGAGTAGCGGGTATTTCAGGGCGCCGGAAATGAAGAACCCCGCTGAAAAGCGGGGTTCCCGTGTTGCTGACTGAATTGCAGGTCAGGCGGCCGTGACGTTGCTCGCCTGCAGGCCCTTCGGACCCTGCTCGACATCGAATTTTACGCTCTGTCCTTCTGCCAGTGTCTTGAAACCGTCTCCGGAAATAGCGGAGTAATGTACGAATACATCCTCACCACCATCGCTCGGAGCGATAAAACCAAAACCCTTGGACTCGTTGAACCATTTAACAGTACCTGTAGCCATTAAAACTTACCTCAATACAAAAATAAAAATTTTCAATCGCAAAACGTGCAAGGAAATGTGCAGGAGGGTCAAGAGGAACTTCCGATATTACCTATAACGTGCAACTGAGTCTCTTGTCGGGGCGTCGGAAGACGGACGATTGCCGCAGCCTCACCTCAACGAGGTTGATAGTACACCAAGTGTGGCGGAATTGCGCGAATTATTACGGTGGGGCGCGGGATCAGGGGCGCTTGTCGAGCGTCAGCCAGGGCATTTCCGAGAGCAGCAACTGGCGCTCTTCCAGGTCCAGGTTTTCCATGCGCCGGTCGCGCCGCTTGCGCCGTTCCCGGGCGAATTCTCCACGGCCGTTGTTCTCATGCGGGTCTTCAGTCCCGCTATTGACCTTGCGTCTATCCGTGCGTGGTTTCATGGCACACCCCTGTCGTTCCTGTGGCGCTTTGCCGGTTACAGCTTAGCGGCGGGGTGCTGCCACGCTTGAATATAATAAGCATCTGTTAATAAACAGATTATCTGTCCGCTGCGGGGCGACGCCGGAAACAGGGGACGCCTGGCCCGGCGCCCCGGGGGATGAAGGAATGTGACCCGGATCAGGGAATTGTTGCCTGTGACTGTATAAGGACGGACGCCTGCCGATATACCCCGGTACGAACACGGTTGGCTATACCAGCAGCGGCCGTTTCCACAACAGTTGAACGAGGGCAATCGCATTGCGTGCAGGCAGGATTAAAGTATTCAACTCGATCGGGTTCATCGGTCTTGTCGTGTTCTGTGCCGTTGTTCTGACATCCATCGTATTTTCCGCCCCGGCGCCAGTGGCACCGCCACTCACCGATTATCTTTCCCAGTGGTCCTGGCTCATGCAGGCGGAGCCTGCCGGGTCCTTCTCCGGTTCGCTGGTCGGGCAGGCCGGCCAGGCCAACCCATGACTTGATCATTCAGGGCATGTCGCGTAGCCGCGCCGTGCATGCAGGGCTTTGCGACGTTATCATGCCGGTAGTCTTGCCGGATAATTACACGGACGAACCATGCAGGATTCACCGACCTTGCCTTTCTACCGCCGCCGCTGGGTGGCCATGCTGGCCGCGATTGCCGTATTGATCGCGTTGCTGCTCGTCGTATTGCCGCTGGGCCTGTCCTATGGCCTGCACAAGTGGCTGCTTGCTAACGGTGGTGAAGATGTGCGTATCGAGGACATCGACGTCAACCTCTTCAGCGGCACGGCGGCGATCCATGATCTCAGTCTCTCTGCTCAGGGTCGTTCTCTGCTGACAATCCCGAGCCTGGCGGTGAAAGTCGACTGGCTGCCGCTGTTTTCCCGGCAGGTCGTGCTGCGCTCGATTGCTGTCGACGGGATCGGCCTGACCATCGAGCAGACCAAGGACGGGCGTTTGCGGGTCGGTGGTATCAACCTGCCGGAAGGCAGCGAACGCACGGATGTGCCAGAGGGACAGCAGTGGCAGCTTGAGGTCGACCGGCTGCGGATCAACGATACCCGCATCGACTACCGGGCACCGGACCTGGAAGTCATGACGCAGCTGGATGAACTCGACCTCAGTGGCATCAAGACCTGGAGCACCGACCCGGCCCCGCTGGTGCTCAAGGGTTCGATCAATGGCGCGGCTATCCGCCTTGACGGGCAGCTGCCGTCACTCGCGCAGGGCTTTGGCTATCGCGGCAGCCTGGCCCTCGATGCCCTGGATCTGGGTGCGTTTTCGCGAATCGCCGCGACTGCGGTCAGCGGACTGGCCGGACGCCTGACGACCGACCTGCAGCTTGACGTGCTGCTGGCAGCGGAGCAGCCGCTGCATCTGACCCAGTCAGGCCTGCTGCGTGTCGAGGCGCTGCAGCTCACCCGGGCGGAACACCGTGTTGCAGCCGAGAGCCTGCAATGGAAAGGTGAGATGGAGTTTACGGCTGCCGATACCCCGGCCGTCACGGCCAGCGGGCGGGTGCAAACAGCCAGCCTGGTCTACGAGGGTTCCGGCACTGGCTATCACCTGGCCGGTCGCCTGACGACCGACACGCAACTCGATGTCATGCAGGTGCCGGATGAGCCGCTGCACGTGACCCAGTCAGGCATGCTGCGTGCCGAGGCGCTGCAGTTCACCCAGGCGGAACACCGCGTCGGGGTCGAGAGCCTGCAATGGAGCGGTGACGCAGAATATACAGCTGCCGATACCCCGGCCGTCACGGCCAGCGGGCGGGTACAGTCAGCCAATCTGGCCTACGATGTCACTGGCAGTGACTACCGGCTGGCCCGGATAGCGGAACTGCTGGCAGGCAAGGTCAGCCTGCAGGCCGTCGATGACATGCGTGTCAGTGACCTTGCCGTGAATGGCATCGTGCTGGCGGAGCCCGCGCAAGTCGCGGACAAGGGCGCGGACGCAGTACTGACGGCGGGTACGCTGACCCTGGACAGCCTGCATCTGGCAGGCGGAAATACCCTGGCCGGCAAGCTGCAGGGTAGCGACATCGTCGCCAGGATGCGGCGTGGCAGCGACGGGCAGTGGCAGGTCGTGCGCATCATCCAGGCGTTGCCGTTTGCGAGCGCCGCGGCGGACGCGGATGAAGTGCAAACCGTGGAGGGGGTGGCCGACCAGGCCGCTGCCGCGCAGTTCCGCCTGGAGGAGACGCGCATTACCGGTGACAGCGCCATCGAGCTGGAGGATGCGACCGTCAAACCGGCGTTCAGTACGCGCCTGACACTGACAGATGCACTGATCGGCGCCATCGACAGCGCACGACCTGCACAGGACAGCCCGGTCAGTATCCAGGGCCGCACCGGCAGGCACAGCAAGATCAGCGTCAAGGGCAGTCTCAGGCCGTTTGCCGAACGCCCCACCCTGAAACTGGATAACCACCTGGAGGGGATCGCGCTGACCGACCTGTCACCGTACACCGTCAACATGCTGGGTTACCAGCTGAAGAGCGGCAGCCTTGATGCCGACTCGAGCATCCGCATCGACAATGGCGTGATGGACGGCAGGAACACGCTGACCCTGCGCGCGCTGGAGGTCACGCCGGTCGACAACGAGGCGCGCAAGCAGCTGGAAAGCCAGCTGTCACTGCCGCTGGGGACTGCGCTCGATATGCTGCGTGACAAGCACGATACCATCGCGCTGGATCTGCCGGTGAGCGGCGACATCGACAAGCCGGACTTCGATATCAGCGACGTGGTGAACACGGCGGTCAGCAAGGCAGTGAAGAAGGCCTCGATGAGCTACCTCACCGTGGCGCTGCAACCCTATGGCGCCCTGATCACGATTGCGAGGCTGGCCGGCGAGGCGGCTTCCAAGGTCCAGCTGGCGCCGGTCGATTTCACTCCCGGCAGTGACGTGGAGCGGCAGGGTAGTCATGACTACCTGGACAAGGTGGCCGGTATCCTCGCCAATCGGCCGGAACTGAATATCAAGGTGTGCGGCGTGGTGAACGAATCCGACCGGGCGACGCTGGCAATAAAGGCGACGGCGACGGTCGTTGACAGGCGGGCCGACAAGCCGGGCGAGAAAGCGCCGGTCGAACCGGTCAGGATCAGCGATGATCAGCTGCTCGATCTTGCTACCCGGCGCGCTGCGGCGGTGATCGATTACCTGGTCAGCAAGCATTCGATAAGCGCCAGTCGGCTGGCCGCATGTCAGCCGACGATCGACAGCACGCCGGCCGGCAAGGGGCGGGTCGATTTGCTGATCTAGGGGCTGTGTCATCGCCGGTACAGAGTGACGCGGCTATGGACGGACAGGAATGGCTTGCGCCAGAACGGACAATCGCCAGGATACTGTTGCTCAGGGCTGTGCAGGATACGCTGAGGTCAGAACTGCATCCTGCGCGTCAGCTGCGGTTTTTCATCGAAACACCCTGAAATACGGCCGGGACGGGCGATGGCTCCCATGGCGCTTTCAGGCAATCCGGGATCGCTGACTCAAGCGGCATCAGTGTGCCGGCATTGCAGCTGGCCAGCTAGGGCCCGCCGTAACGGCGCTGCACGTACTCGTCGACGATGCGCTGGAAATCCACGGCGATGGTGTCGCCCTTCAGCGTGACGGTCTTCTCGCCGTCGACATACACCGGCGCGACCGGCACCTCGCCGGTGCCCGGCAGGCTGATGCCGATGTCGGCATGCTTGCTCTCGCCGGGACCGTTCACCACGCAGCCCATGACGGCCACCTTCATTTCCTCCACGCCGGGGTAGTGCGCCCGCCATAGGGGCATCTGCGTGCGCAGGTGCGACTGGATGTCCTGCGCGAGCTGCTGGAAATAGGTGCTCGTGGTGCGCCCGCAGCCCGGGCAGGCGATCACGGCCGGGGTGAAATGGCGCAGGTCCATTGACTGCAGCAGTTCCTGCGCAACGATGACCTCGCGCGTGCGGTCGCCGCCGGGCTCAGGCGTCAGCGAGATGCGGATGGTGTCACCGATACCCTCCTGCAGCAGCACCGCCAGTGCCGCGGTCGAGGCCACGATGCCCCTGGAGCCCATGCCGGCCTCGGTAAGTCCGAGGTGCAGGGCATAGTCGGACTGCGCCGACAGCATGCGGTAAACCGCGATCAGGTCCTGCACGCCGCTCAGCTTCGCCGACAGCGTGATGTGATCGCGCGGCAGGCCCAGTGCCTCCGCCTGGGTCGCGCTCTCCAGCGCCGAGGTGACCATGATTTCGTGCATGATGTCCTGTGCATCCAGCGGTTCGGCACGTTTCGAGTTCGCGTCCATCAGGCGCGCCACCAGCGCCTGGTCGAGGCTGCCCCAGTTGACGCCGATGCGCACCGGCTTGTCATGGCGGCAGGCGGTCTCGACCATTTGCGCGAACTGCTCGTCGCGTTTCCTGCCGCGGCCGACGTTGCCGGGATTGATGCGGTACTTGGCCAGCGCCAGCGCGCAGTCCGGGTATTTCGCCAGCAGCTTGTGGCCGTTGAAATGGAAGTCGCCGATCAGCGGGACCGCTGCATCGTCCTGCGCCAGCTGCTCCGCGATGGCAGGCACCGCTGCAGCGGCGGCCTCGGAATTCACGGTGATGCGCACCAGCTCGGAACCGGCCCGGGCCAGTTCGCGCACCTGGCGTACGGTGGCCGCGACGTCGGCGGTGTCGGTATTGGTCATCGACTGGACGACCACCGGGGCGTCGCCGCCAATGACGACTGTTCCGACCCGGACGGGCACGCTGTGACGGGAATGGATGGGGTGCTGTGTCGTGGGCATGACTGTTTACCGGTTGGGTGCGCCTATGATAATGGAATTCCGGTCTGCCTGTACTGCCCCGGCCAGGGACGGGGCAAGACCGGGGTGGCGAGCGACAATATCAGTAAAATCAGTAAGATAAAAAATACTTGCATGCGCGAGACTACTGTATATAATCACAGCTACTGTATGGATAACCAGTGATTGAATATGCCGCAGGACACGCTTACCGCCCGTCAGGCCGAAATCCTCGAACTCATCCGCGGCTATGTCACGGAAGAGGGTTGCCCGCCCACCCGTGCCGAAATCGCCGACACCCTCGGGTTCCGTTCCCCGAACGCCGCGGAGGATCACCTGCGCGCACTGGAACGCAAGGGCTATATCGAGCTGGTGCCCGGCGCATCGCGCGGTATCCGCCTCCTGGAAGAGGACTACGGCCTGCCGGTGGTCGGACGTGTCGCGGCCGGCGAGCCGATCCTGGCCGAACAGAATATCGAGGATTACTGCCAGGTCGAGCCGCGTACCTTTCATCCCGGCGCGGATTACCTCTTGCGTGTGCGTGGCGACAGCATGCGCGATATCGGCATTCTCGACGGCGACCTGCTGGCCGTGCACCGCACCGCACACGTGGAAAACGGTCAGGTCGTGGTGGCAAGAGTGGGTGATGATGTGACCGTCAAGCGTTTCCGGCAGCGCGGGGCGGTGGTTCGGCTACTGCCGGAAAATCCGGACTACGAGCCGATCCGTGTCGACCTGCGCGAGCAGGAGCTGGTGATCGAGGGTCTGGCGGTCGGTGTACTGCGCAAGGAGATATCATGATGAATACTGTCACGAAGCTGCATCACCTCAATGCCTGGGAGCGCGACGCTGCCAGGGGACGTGCGCGCATCGTTCCGAGCGGCGTGGCCGGTCTGGACGAGCTGTTGCCGGACGGTGGCTGGCCACGGGACGGCGTGGTGGAAATCATCGTGCCGGACATGCTGGCCGATGCCATGGACCTGGTGTTGCCGGCGCTGCGACGCCTCGGTCAGCAGGGGCGCATGATCGCGATGGTGACACCGCCGTTTGAAGCGCGCGCCGGCCTGTACACCGATCCCGACATCAACGCCAATCACCTGCTGCAGGTCAATCCGCATCCCGGCCGCAGCGCATTGTGGACGGTGGAATCGCTGCTGGAGACCGGGGCCTGCGCCGCGGTGCTGGCATGGCCGGGCTGCGACACCGAGCTGATGGGCAAACGTCTGCAGAAGGCCGCCGCGCAGGGACGGAGCCTGTGTATCCTGTTCCGCTACGAAGGGCTTTCCACGCGTCGCTCCTCTGTGGCGCTGCGACTGCGGCTGGATGTCAGCGCGGCCGGCCAGGTGCTGCAGCGTGTAAACAGCCGGGGCGAGATCCTGTCTGGTATCGCATTGTAAAATCGTCCTCGGGATGGCGGACCACCAGTGCCAGCGAGAGCCGGTTTATGTGTAGTGCGCGGTATGCAGGCAATTCAGTCGGCCGGATGATTGTTCATGAGCCGGGTAATCGCTTGTAAATCGCCACGGATTCACACGGATTCACACGGAATGACACGGAAACAGTAAACCGCGTTTGCGTGTGGTTCCGTGGCCATGAAATGCCAGTACGGCAATCAGGTACCTGTTGCAATCCCGCCACGCAGTTACCGGAACTCTACTGCGAAATTCTGTGGTTGGCGTTCGTGGTAGAGAATTGACATGGTCAAGACTGATGCTGCGGTTTATCCATCCGTAGTATCCGGTTTCCATGCCTGCTGCTTCGCGAACAGCCTTTCGAAGTATTTCTCGGTCGATGTGATCAGCTTGCGCTGTTCCTCGTTGAGCGGTGACTCCAGCGTACCGACACGCGTCATCAGTGCCAGCAGTGAGGCAGCCTGTTCGGGTGTGAAGCGTGTACTGCTGGCATCGATGATCCTGTCCAGCTTGTCGACCAGGTAGATCTCGTCGCGAATCAGGTATGCACTCGCCAGCAGCAGGTCGGATGCCATGTCGCTGTCAAATTTGAATTCATGTTCGAATATCACCCGGATGGCACGCTTCTGTTCGGCGCTGATCTCCCCCTCGCACCTGGCAATACCCAGGATCAGCACGGCGGCGACATCCATGGGTTCGTCGAGTCGGTACAGCGGTGGAATACTGTACTGCTTGCGCCAGCGCAAGCGGCGCAGCCACAGGAACGGGTTGATCGCGTCGGGGCTGAACCCGGAGCGCTGCAGCGCGACGAGCGCCCAGATCAGGCCTGCGACCGAGGACAAAACGGCAAGTACGATGTGCATGGCTGGTTTCCGGTCAGACTTTCAGTTCCATAGCGGCAGAAAATCCCGTTTTTTTAACAAGATGTCGGGTTCTGGCCGGTTGCTTGTCAGCCACCAGCCAGGCCCGTGCGACCGGTGTGCCGTCTCGTCGTATACCGGGGAAGGTGAAATTTTCACGATTTGCGACTATGTTTGTATTGGCAGACACCAGGTTTGAAATCGAGACAGGGAGCAGGCGATGAAATACAGGGGGTTACCAGCACTGTTGCTGTGCAGTGCCATACCGGTGCAGGCAGTGAGTGCTGACAATTTGACCGGCAGGACCATCGGTTCCGCCTGCTTCGGCTGCCATGGCGCCGCCGGTGCCAACGAGACCAGCATCCCGCCGGTCATCGTCGGTGTGCCGACCCAGTTTATTGTCAAGTCGTTGCAGGAATTCCGGGACGGCACACGCAGCTCTACTATCATGGGGCGTATCGCCAGGGGTTACACGGACGAGGAAATCGATGCCGTGGCCAGCTATCTCGCAAGCCTTGCGAGGAATTGACCATGCCCGGATTCAGCAGAAGACGATTTTTACAGGCATCCGGCGCCGGCCTGCTGCTGGCAGGCTG
The DNA here is from genome assembly GCA_049668345.1 of Gammaproteobacteria bacterium. Taxonomy (GTDB): domain Bacteria; phylum Pseudomonadota; class Gammaproteobacteria; order UBA9214; family UBA9214; genus UBA9214. Next base: position 17,019 of record JBATJF010000338.1, on the reverse strand, counting down.
TGACGAGCGCACGGGTAACAGGGCGGACGTCGCGCCGGCAACCGGTGTTGCAGCAGGCAAGACCGGCCAGGCCCGGGTGGTGGTGGTCGGGGGTGGATTCGGTGGCGCGACTGCCGCCCGCTACCTGCGTCATTTCGCCAGCGACATCGACGTCACGCTGGTCGAACCGAAGACGTCCTTCGTTACCTGCCCGGCAAGCAACTGGGTGCTGGGCGGTCTGCATGGCATGGATTTCATCACCCACAGCTATGACAATCTGCGCGACCGGCACGGTGTGAAGATCGTGCATGACACGGTGACGGCCATCGACCCGGACCGGCACCGGGTGATGCTGGCGGGTGGCGACACGCTCGGCTATGACCGCCTGATCGTATCGCCCGGCATCGGGTTCAGGGACAACGTGGAAGGCTACGATGTCACAGCCATGCAGGCCATGCCGCATGCCTGGCACGGCGGCGCACAGACCGCGCTGCTGCGGCGGCAACTGGAGGCGATGCCGGATGGCGGCACCGTGATCATCGCGCCGCCACCCGATCCGTTTCGCTGTCCACCCGGTCCGCCCGAGCGCGCCAGCATGATCGCGCACTACCTGAGCAAGTTTAAACCCCGCTCCCGGGTGCTGATCCTGGATGCCAAGGACAAGTTCTCAAAGCAGTCGCTGTTCATTGCCGGCTGGGAACAACACTACGGCTACGGCAGCGACCACGCCATGATCGAATGGGTGCCGGCGGGTAAGGACGGCCGGGTTGTCGGCGTCGATGTTCCCAACATGACGGTACGGACCGAGTTCGGTTCGCACCGGGGTGATGTCATCAATATCATTCCCGCGCAGCAGGCCGGCGACATCGCCCTGCAGGCGGGGCTGGCCGATGCCAGTGGCTGGTGTCCGGTTGATTACCTGACCTGGGAATCCCGGCTGTTACCCGATATTCACGTGATCGGTGACGCGGCCATCCAGGCACCGTTGCCGAAGTCCGGTTATGCGGCGAATTCCGAGGCCAAGGTATGTGCCGCCAACGTGGTGCAGCTGCTCAGGGAAGAGGCGCCGATCGCGCCGTACTGGATCAACACCTGCTACAGCCTGATCACGCCGGAGCATGGCATCTCCGTCGCCGGCGTCTACAAGATGGTGGACGGCAAGGCCGTCGCGGTCGAAGGTTCCGGCGGTGTCAGCACGGCCGATGACCCGACGGCGCGGCCGCTGGAGGCCGTCTACGCCGTCGACTGGTATCGCAACATTACCTACGATATGTTCGGCTAGCGGTGCTGCCTGCGATGCGCGGTGATGTCCGCCGCGACCTTGAGCGCCACGAGCAACAGCAGTGCCGCGGCAGGATTGCCCAGCACCAGGCTCAGGCCGCCGCCGATGATCACCGTGAAATGCATGATCATGACGCGGCCGTACGGCTCGCCCATCTGCTCGCGCATGCGCTTGTTGCGGTATTCGCCGCGCCCGATGAAGTTGTAGAAAAATGACAGCCCGTGACTGAGCAGCAGGGCCAGCAGCGCCGGCCACAGCGCGAACAGGTACTTTCCCACCTCCGCCAGCTAGCTGTCCACGCCGGTATTGCGTGACACGAACAACCCGTAGACGAACAGGAAATGCACGGCCATGAAAGCGCCGAAGTGGCCGACGAACAACGGGCCGGTAAACAACACCACCCAGCGCTGCACCACGGCCATCTTGAGCAGGTTGTAGAGACCGATAACGCCGCTTTCCGCCCAGAACAGGACCATCAGTTTGCCGAGGTCCCAGCCGTAGAGCAGCACGCCGATGACCGGCGCCAGGTTGGCGGCAACCAGTACCAGCGTGGATAGCGGGAAGGGTTCGGTCCGGGTGATCACGGGCGCCGGGCCGGTCGTGTCATCGGTGTCCGCACCGGCAGCCAGCGCCTGCTGCGGCGTGGTGATGTAATTGCCGGGCGCGCTGGTGCCGGTTCTGGCCGGCAGGGCGCGGATCAGTCCGGCCAGCCGGTCGGCGGCGGCCGGGTCGAGATTCGAGCCGATCTCCATGCGGGAACCGTCATAGTCGAATGCCAGGTGCGGTCCGCGCCAGGCGGTGCCGGAGCCTGCCTGCGGTACGTGATGACGCAACTCGCTGATGCGATCGGGATCGAGCCGCACCCGGAGGAACAGGAACGGCAGGCCGAGCCGGATTTCCACGGCACCGGGACGCAGCACCAGTGTCTCCCGCCCGAGCCACAGCAATGCGAACAGGCCGTACAGGATGAACAGGCCCATCGACCAGCCGAGCAGCCAACCGGTCAGGAACAGGGCCGAGGTCAGGTCGAACAGGCCATCGAGATTGCCCCAGCTGCCGGCAGCGTCGCGGAACACATGTACCGCCGGCACGGTCATGACGAGCGCCATGAGCGCGATGACCAGCAGGGCCACCCTGGCGCGCCGGAACGGCAGCACGATGCGCTGACCGGAAACGGCCTCGAACAGCCCGGTGCCGATGCTGAAGCCGTGGCGCCCGAGTACATTGACAGAGTCCATGTCCGGGCATCGGTCCCGGGGTCGGGATCTTGAGATGACGGCTGTCAGCGTGGCGGGCGCGGCCTCAGCGGATCGGCCTCGAACTCGACGCCGGCCCAGCCGCTGGCCATGAAATTGCGGATATTCGGGTGATTGTCGCCGTCCGGGTGCAGCCGTACGGCGTCCCGGTAGTGGTGTCCGAAACAGGCCAGCGTCTCCTGCCCGGTGAGGCCGTGAAGCCGGGCGAAGGCGAGCAGCTTGCAGGAACCGGTGTTCCGGCCGGCCGCGTTGCACAGCGTGCCGTTGCAAAATGCCACGGGTGTGAAGCGATAGAGTGCGTCGATCAGTGCCAGGGTGGCATCGAATTCGACCAGCTCCGGGCGTTCCCGCAGCTGCCGCAGGAATGTATCCAGCGTCACGGGCGGGCTGGCGCTCAATGACGGCACGGCACGGAATGGATGGCGATCAGCTGATCGAAGCGCGGGATGCACGCCAGCAGCGCGCCGGTCGGCGGATCGTTCCTGCGCAGGCACTGCCCGGCAGTGTCGAAGATCCCGCTCCTGGCCGGCGGCCGGACCCGGCCCCGGCGGCCTTGGCGGCGCAGGGTGGCCTCGATCTCCAGCAGGTCATCGGCAATGCGGTTCGGGATATCGTGCATGGCGGCATTATAACGGCGCGGGCCGGCAGCCGCGTGCGCAGGGCCGGCCCCGCCGCCCGTTGCCGCGAAATCGGCCTGAAATGCACCCGATTCATGGATTTGTTGCCACTTTCGTTTATAATCCCGCGCCTTATCTTCAGGTATGCACACGACCGCGGGCATGAGTCACAGCCGCGCCGGGCACCCGGTCACTGGTCAATAACGTGTGTCGATTTAACGAGTTAACCAACGAGTAGCGGGAACATGACTGATCTATCCAAGTACAGAAACATCGGTATCTTCGCCCACGTGGATGCCGGCAAGACCACGACCACGGAACGCATCCTGAAGCTGACCGGCAAGATCCACAAGATCGGCGAGGTGCATGAGGGCGAGACGACCACCGATTTCATGGACCAGGAGCGCGAGCGCGGCATCACCATCCAGTCCGCTGCCACCAGCTGTTACTGGAACGATCACCGCCTGAACATCATCGACACCCCCGGCCACGTCGACTTCACCATCGAGGTTTACCGTTCGCTGAAGGTGCTGGACGGTGGCGTCGGCGTGTTCTGCGGTTCCGGCGGCGTCGAGCCGCAGTCCGAGACCAACTGGCGCTATGCCAACGAGTCGGAGGTCGCGCGCGTGATCTTCGTCAACAAGCTCGACCGCATGGGCGCGGACTTCTACCGCGTGGTGAAGCAGGTCAAGGATGTGCTCGCCGCCGTGCCGCTGGTGATGGTGTTGCCGATCGGTATCGAGGACGAGTTCAGGGGCGTCGTCGATCTGCTCAGCCGCAAGGCCTACCTATGGGACGACTCGGGTGATCCGGCCGCCTTCACCGTCGAAGATCCACCAGCCGATATGGCCGAGTTGATCGAGGAATGGCGCGAGAAACTGGTAGAGACCGCGCTTGACGAAGACGACGACCTGATGGAGAAATACCTGGAGGGCGAGCAGCCGTCCGTCGAGGACCTCATGCGTTGTATCCGCAAGGGCACCATTGCGCTGCATTTCTTCCCGACCTACTGCGGCTCTGCGTTCAAGAACAAGGGCATCCAGCTGGTACTGAATGCCGTGGTCGACTACCTGCCGGACCCGACCCAGGTGACCCCGCAGCCGGAGGTGGACCTGGAAGGCAACGAGACCGGCAAGTTCGCCATCGTCGATGCCGACAAGCCGCTGCGTGCGCTGGCGTTCAAGATCATGGACGACCGCTTTGGCGCGCTGACCTTCATCCGCATCTATTCCGGCAAGCTGGAGAAGGGTACCACCGTGCTCAATACCTTCACCGGCAAGACCGAGCGCATCGGCCGTATCGTTGAAATGCACGCCGACTCGCGCCAGGAGCTGGACAGTGCGCAGGCCGGTGATATCGTCGCCGTGATCGGCATGAAGAACGTGCAGACCGGTCACACCCTGTGCGATCCGAAAAATCCGGCCACGCTGGAACCGATGGTGTTCCCGGATCCGGTGATCTCGATTGCCGTGGCGCCGAAGGACAAGAGCGCGGCCGAGAAGATGGGTATCGCGCTGGGCAAGATGATCAAGGAGGATCCGTCGTTCCGCATGGAGACCGACGAGGACAGCGGCGAGACCATCCTCAAGGGTATGGGCGAACTGCACCTCGACATCAAGATCGATATTCTGCGGCGTACACACGGTGTCGACGTGACTGTCGGCAAGCCGCAGGTGGCCTACCGCGAGACCATTACGCAGCGTATCGAGGACAGCTACACCCACAAGAAGCAGACCGGCGGTTCCGGCCAGTTCGCGAAGATCGAATACGCCATCGAGCCGGGCGAGCCGGGCAGCGGCTACGTGTTCGAGTCGGCGGTCACCGGTGGCACCGTGCCGCGCGAATTCTGGCCGGCCGTGGACAAGGGCTTCCAGAAGAGCAAGGAACGCGGCGTGCTCGCCGGGTTCCCGTGTCTCGACTTCAAGGTGATCCTGCTCGACGGTTCCTATCACCCGGTGGATTCCTCGGCCATTGCCTACGAGCTGGCCGCCGGTGCAGGTTACCGGCAGACCATGCCGAAGGCCGGCCCGCAGCTCATGGAGCCGATCATGAAGGTGGACGTCTACATTCCGGAAGATCATGTCGGTGACGTGATCGGCGACCTCAACCGCCGGCGCGGCATGATCAAGTCACAGGAAGCGGGTGCGACCAATGTGCACATCCGTGCCGAGTGTCCGCTCAGCACCATGTTCGGCTACATCGGTGACCTGCGCACCATGACCTCCGGCCGTGGCCAGTTCTCCATGGAGTTCCTGCACTACATGCCGTGTCCGAGGAACGTCGCCGAGGATGTGATCAAGGAAACGAAAGAGCGCGAGGCGGCCAAGTAACAATCGCAGCCACGCCGAACAGAAAAGGGGCGGTATATCCGCCCCTTTTTTTACCTGTCTCGCAGCAGGTTAAAAATCAATGCACGCGCAGGAGCGGATCCCATCCGCGATTATTTCAAACACCCCATCGCTCAGGTGGGTGCTTGCAGCCTTGTTGGCCACTCCCGGTTTTCAGCGGATACAGAACTGTTGCACTGTGGCAGGCGAGATGCGTGGAAAGATGACTGCCCCACCCGGGCCCTGAGGATCGATTAGCCGTCTTTCCGCTTTGACCTGAAGTACAGGGACAGCAGCGCCGCAAGAACGGTCAGCCATGAAACGGCTCCCACGAAATAGGGGTAAACAGCGCCGTGCAGCCAGTCCTTGAAATCGGCCATGTGGTAGTAATGCGTGGCGAGTACGCTGACCGTTAGCCAGAATATCTGTAGCCAGAACAGCCATTTCAGCACGCACAGCCGGTCGGGCGGGAGCTTGCCCCGGAGTCTCAGGATCGGCCAGACGAGTAACGCTCCGAACACCAGTAAATAGACAAGACCCGCGGACAGGCTGTGTTTGATGATCGTGAAATCAGGCATTGCTGCGCCTGACGGAGGAGGTCTGGAACCGGTGCCGGTAACGCATGCAGGGCTTGTAGCACCAACAGCCGGGCAACGGTATCAGTCGTTTGTATTAGTACCGGTGTCCGATCCCGACACCGGGTGTCGGTCAGTCCGGTCAGGGTTTCCTGGTATGCCGTGTCAGCAAGGTATCCAGGTGACTCGCGAACGCCTTCCGGTCGCCCTGGCTGAGTGCCGGCGGGCCGCCCGTGTGTATGCCGCTGGCCCGCAGGGTATCCATGAAATCCCGCATGTTCAGCCGGGCCCTGATGGTCTCGGTCGTATACAGTTCGCCGCGGGGATTGAGGGCATGTCCGCCTTTTTCGATCACCTCGGCCGCCAGCGGAATATCGCCGGTGATGACCAGGTCACCCGCAGCCAGCCGTTTAACGATCTCGTTATCGGCGACATCGAAACCGGATGCCACCTGCAGCGTATTGATGTATTTTGATGGCGGTGTGCGCATGGGCTGGTTGGCGACCAGCGTGAGCGTCACCTCAGTACGTTCCGCCGCGCGGAACAGGATATCCTTGATTGCCGCGGGACAGGCATCGGCGTCTACCCAGATTTTCATTGCATGTCGTTGTTGATGGAATCAGTGATGCCGTGGTCAAGCTGGCGGACCGTCAGGCCGGATACCTGCAACGGGTTGTGATGTTTCTCTCAGTGATGATGACCCTGCGGTGCAGGGGGAGAGAACCCCGGAAACCGCGATTTTGCATAGGCTGAATGACAAAGGGCGCAGCTTTCGATCAGGCGGGAATAATGGAAAGCGACAAGTTCGGGATCACGGGCTGCTGCGGCTTCTTCGAGCCGTTCCGCTCGCTGGTGGAACGCTGCATCAAGCTGCCTGAAGTGCACCGGCAGCGCCTCCTCCAGTTCATTCTTCTGGGCCGCAGTGAGCTTTTTCTCCATAATGTAACTGGCCCGTATTTTCGTGCTGGTTTCCTGAATCGACATCCAGTCCGCAGTCGCCAGAGACAAGGCTATGCCCTGAACTCCGCCGGCGATTTCACGCATTTCTGCCCTGAGCAGCTCCAGTAAATCCGGCGATAACGCGATGTCCTGATGCGCGGCATCAGGCTCTGCCGCGCAGGTATGTGCAGGAACCGCGGCCAGACTTCCGATAACAAAAAAAATTGCCACTAGCTTGCTGGACATGGTCCACTCCCGCGATCCGGATTGCTGAACATGACGTCTGAGCCCGGCGGCGGCGAAGCCGTCCGACCGGGGCGATTCGACAGGCAGCAATAGCTCATTCATTCTCTGTCGGTTTGGAAACGCCAGTGAACCTGAAAATGAGTTTGCTCAGGTACCTGTCAGTCGGACGAAAAACATACGCTGCTGCAGCAGGCATTATCGTGAAGAAAAACCTCTCTTCATTGTCCTCTGCGGCAAATAGTACCAATACAACGATAAGGGCAATCGTGATCAGCGCATAGATTACCCAGGCTCTTTTGAGATAGGTTTGATATTTACCGTTTTGAATGTTTGTCATAATGAGTGATACACAGTGTCGCTTGTCGGAAATCAGTCTCTGCAAAATATACTGGCTTGAATTACCTTTTAATGGCCAAACAGTGTGTTGGCAAGATATTCGTGCCAATTACTGCATGAGTGTTCGACATGGTTCTGCTCTGCACCCCGGATTTCAACGCCTTGTCTCCGGGCGATCCCGGGCAGGCCGATGCAAACGCCGATCCGGTAATTTGAGTGTGTATGTCGAATATACAACAAAACGCCTGTCGCTCAATAAGACGATTGGACTAGCGGGATTGCTGGAGGCTGGATTGATGCAGTTCGCGGGGCCCGCTGTATCCTGCGCGTGCCAGCGGAATGATTCCTGGCATGAATGGTTGGCCACTGTGTGTTCTATTCCAGCTGCGGATATTTGATGGCTGGATTCCCGCCTGCGCGGGAATGACAAGGTTTTACCTGGCGTTGCACCTTGGTACTGGGCAATACCCGGAATAGTGCGCAGACGCGGTCGGCTCTTGCAGGCGCAGAACGAATTCAGCCGGCCTCGCCGCGGCGCACGGCGCTGGTGTAGTCCTGGTACAGACGGCTCATGCGCTGCCATAGCGGGCCGGGCTTGCCGTCGCCGACCGGCTGTTCGTCGAGGATGACGACGGGGGAGATTTCGCGCGTCGAGCTGGTCAGCCAGACTTCGTCCGCGGCATGCAGTTCGGCCTCGCTGATGTCGGCCTCGCGGAACGGGACGGCGTTGTTGGCGGCCAGTTCCAGCACCAGGTCGCGGGTGATGCCGGGCAGCAGAGCGTTGCTGTTGGGCGGCGTGATCACGATGCCGTTTTTCACGATGAACAGGTTGCTGGCCGCGCCCTCGATGGCCCGTCCGTCGTTGATGAGGATGGCCTCGGCACTGCCGGCGTCGATGGCCTGCTGGCGCAGCAGTACGTTCGGCAACAGGGTGATGGCCTTGATGTTGCACAGCTGCCAGCGGATGTCGGTCAGCGTGATGGCGCGCACGCCTGCCTCCACGGCAAGGTCACGCGGCCCCGGCAGCGGCGAACTCATGGCGAACACGGTGGGTTTGACGCCGGCGGGGAATGCGTGGTCGCGCTTCACGTCGGCGCCGCGCGTGACTTTCAGGTACACGGCCTGGTCGCTGCCCTCGTTGCGTGTGACCAGTTCGTCCAGCATCCTGGCCCATTCCCCGTCGTCGAGCGGGTTGTCGATGCGTACGCCGGCCAGGCTGTTGCGCAGGCGCTTGAGGTGATGTGCGAGCCGGAACAGCCGCCTGCCATACACCGGGATGACCTCGTACACGCCGTCGCCGAACAGGAAGCCGCGGTCGAGCACGGAGACCTGCGCCTGTTCCACCGGCAGGAAGGCGCCATTCAGGTAGGCAACCGGCATGTCAGTCGTACGCTATCGGGCTATTCGACGTAGAGCAGCGCTTCGTCGACGATGCGTTGCCAGAACGAGCCTTCGGCAACGGGCTGCAGGCTCACCAGCGGTTGCTCGGCGACAACGTCCTCTCCGAGCTTGACCTGCACGCTGCCGAGCGGGGTGCCCGCCTGGAGTGGCGCCATGATGCGGTTGTCGATCTTCATCGAGGCATCCAGCGACTCGTACTGGCCGCGCGGGATGGTGACGTACAGGATGCGGTCCAGCCCGAGCGCGACGGAATCGGTGCCGCCCTTCCAGACGCGCGAGGAGGCCAGCGCGGTGCCCGCGTCATACAGCTTGTGCGTTTCGAAGAAGCGGAAGCCGTAATTGAGCAGGGCCTGGCTGGCGTCGATGCGTGCACTGGCGCCGCTGGTACCGAGCACCACGGTGATCAGCCGCATGCCGTCCTTCTTCGCCGAGGTTACCAGGCAGTAGCCTGCCGCGTCGGTGAAGCCGGTCTTCACCCCGTCTACCGTCTCGTCCTGCCACAGCAGCTTGTTGCGGTTGTACTGGGTGATGTCGTTGAAGGTGTACTCCTTCTGCGAATACCACTTGTAGTATCCGGGGTGCTCGCGGATGACGCGGGCGGCGAGCACTGCGATATCGCGGGCGGTCATGTAGTGGTTCTCGTCGGGCAGGCCGGTCGAGTTGATGAAATGGCTGCCTGTGAGGCCCATCTCCTCGGCCGTACGGTTCATCAGCGCGGCAAAGGTTTCCTCGCTGCCGGCCAGGTATTCGGCCAGTGCCACGGTGGCGTCGTTGCCCGATTGCACGATCATGCCCTGCAGCAGGTCCTCCACCGCGACCTGCTTGTTGACCTCGATGAACATGCGCGAACCCGGGGTGCGCCAGGCCTTTTCGCTGATGGTGACCAGGTCGGTCAGCTGGATATGGCCGGATTTCAGCTCGTTGAAGATCACGTAGGCCGTCATGAGCTTGGTGATGCTGGCCGGGTCGTAATGTTCGTCGGCATTCTGTTCGGCAATCACCCGGCCACTGTCATAGTCCTGGATGACGAAGGCCTTGGCGCCGCTGGCGGGTGCTTTCGGGATGGGCAGCGCGGCAGTTGCGGGTATCGGTTGCGGCGCGTCCTTGGGTTCGGCGTTGGTGAGGGTGCTGCTGACGAGGAAGAATGCTGAAATAATTATGTAAAACAGTCTGTTATGCATGATATCCCTGGTGCTGTTGAAGCCGCTTAAGTGCCTGCATTGTCCGCGTCTCGCCGGTGTTTTGCAACGGCGGCCGGCTCACTGCACGTAGGTGCGCGCCTCGTTGATGCCGAGCGGCTTGAGTGCGCGCGCGATGCGGTCGGCGGTGGCGGTATCCGGCAGCGGCCCGACCTGCACCTTGTAGAAGGTGCCCGCCGTGGTGGCGGATTCGACAATGCGTACGGTGCCGAGATTCTGGCCCTCGATATTGCTGCGCAGGCGTTGTGCGTTATCGTGGCTCTGGAAGGCGCCGACCTGCAGGAACAGCTGGCTGTTCGCTTCGGGGGCAGACGGGGTATCGGTTTCGACCAGCACCGGCTGATCAGACGGCACCCGGTCCGCGTCCAACGGGTCGATGGCGTGCACTTCCACGCGGCCGGTCCCCGTGCCGAGGATGCCGAGTTTGTGGGCCGCGGAGTAGGACAGGTCGATAATGCGTCCGTCGTGGAAGGGCCCGCGGTCGTTGACCTTGACGATCACGCTGCGCTTGTTGTCGAGGTTGGTGACCTCGACATAGGTCGGCAGCGGCAGGGTCTTGTGCGCGGCGGTCATGGCGTACAGGTCGTAGGGCTCGCCGCTGGAGGTGCGCTTGCCATGGAACTTGGTGCCATACCAGGAGGCCAGGCCCCGCTCCCTGTAGCCCTTGCTGCTTGGCAGGGTGAAGTAGCGTTCGCCGTAGACGACGTAGGACTGCGGGTTGCCGTAGCGACTCAGCGGCTCCGGTTTGGGCACGGCATTCGGGATGCCGGAAACATCGCGCGGGTTGAGCGGTGCATCGTCGGACGGCTCCACTATGCCCGGGGTCGAGCACCCGGTGAGCCAAGCGGCGATGGCCAGCGCGCACGCCGGCAGCAATACCTGTTTCGCAGTCATCGCAATCGTCATTGTCTGTCCCCGTCTACGTGCGTGTGTTCATTCAGGATTTTCCCCCGCGGGAATGTGTTTGGCAAGTGTCCCGGTCGGACTGCCCGCAGATGTTTCCGCCACTTCCCGGGCGGCGCGAATCTCCTCGCTCAGCTGGTACACCGCCATGGCGTAGAGCGGACTGTGATTGTAGCGTGTAATCACGTAAAAGTTATTGAAGCCGAGCCAGTATTCCGGGCCGTCCTGCTGGTCGAACTGGATCAGCGCGGCGGTCAGCGAGTCCGGCAGGTCTTGCGCCGGGGTGACGCCGTCGTGGCGCAGCGCATCGAGCACCGTGTTCGGCTTGTAGCCGAGTTTCAGCACTGCCTCCCAGGCATCGCCGCTGACGCTGGCGCGTACCGCGACCGGCTGGCCCTGTTCCCAGCCGTGCGCCTTGAAATAGTTCGCGACGCTGCCAATGATGTCACGCGGGCTGTCCCACAGGTCGCGCCGGCCGTTGGCGTCGAAATCGACCGCGTAGCGGCGGTAGCTGCTGGGAATGAACTGGCCGTAGCCCATGGCGCCGGCGTAGGAGCCGGTGGTTTTCAGCAGGTCGATCTGCTCCTCGCGCGCCAGCAGCAGGTACTGCTCCAGTTCGCTGGTGAAGAATTCGCTGCGCGGCGGGTAGTCGAAGGCCAGCGTGGCGAGGGCGTCGATGACCCGGTGCCGGCCGGTATTGCCGCCGTAACGGGTCTCTACGCCGATGATGGCCACGATGACCTGGGGATCGACACCGAAGGTGGCCACGGCATCGGCCAGGTCGTCCGCATGCTGCTGCCAGAAGCGTACGCCGCCATCGATGCGGTCCTGGGTCAGGAAGATCTTGCGGTACTCATACCACTGCAGCCGCTTCTCGGCCGGCTTGCTCATCAGTTCCAGGATGTCTTCGCGACGCTCGGTCTGGCTGAACAGGTCCTGCAGCGCGTCCTGGCTGAAGCCGTGCTTCGCCACCATGGCCTCGATGAAGGTGCGTGCCTGCGGACTGGCGGCGTAGTTGTCGCGCTGGACGGACTGCGCCGGTGTGCAGCCGACCGTTGTCGCCAGCAGGGAGATGATCAACCGGATACCGCGAATGGATAACGCCATGCAACGTACCTGTAGTAAACGAACGGCTGCCTATTCTACACCCAATTCCGGCAAGCTGTCCGGGTCAGGTTGCCAGCAGCTTGCGGTGTGTCTGGATCGACATGAGGATACCGAAGCCGGCCATCATGGTCACGATGGAGGTGCCGCCGTAGCTGATCATCGGCAGCGGCAGTCCCACCACCGGCAACAGGCCGGTCACCATGCCGGTGTTGACGATGAAATACACGCAGAAGGTCATCGCAATGCTGCCGGCCAGCAGGCGCGTGTAGGTGTCCTGAGCCTGGATGGCGATCATCATGCCGCGCACCACGATAATAGAGTAGAACGCGAACAGCAGCAGGATGCCGAGGAAGCCGAATTCCTCGCCGAGCACGGCAAAAATGAAGTCGGTGGAACGTTCCGGCAGGAAATCGAGCTGTGACTGCGTGCCGTTCAGCCAGCCCTTGCCGAACAGCCCGCCGGAGCCGATCGCGATCTTCGACTGGATGATGTGATAGCCGGAGCCGAGCGGGTCGCTTTCCGGGTTCAGCAGGGTGATGACACGCTGGCGCTGGTAATCATGCATGAAGTGCCAGATTACCGGCATGGCGGCAGTGGTCAGCAACGAGAAGAACGCCAGCAGCCGCCATTGCAGCCCGGCCAGGAACACCACGAAGAAACCCGAGCTGGCGATCAGCAGGGCAGTGCCCAGGTCCGGTTGCTTGGCGATCATCAGCATCGGTACCGCGATCAGTACCGCCACGGTCAGCAGCTGCCAGCGGTTGGGCGGCAGGCGCGAATCCGCCAGGTAGCTGGCCACCATCATCGGCACTGCCAGCTTCATGATCTCGGACGGCTGGAAGCGCACCACGTACAGGTCGAGCCAGCGTTGCGCGCCGCCGCTGGTCTCGCCGATGACCAGCACCGCGAGCAGGAACAGCACACCTGTCACGAAGGCCCACGGCGTCAGACGCTGCAGCAGGCGTGGCGGCACCTGGGCGATGACGAACATGCTTGTGAAGGCAATAGCGAGCCGCACCAGCTGGCGCTCGACGATTTCGATGCTGCCGCCACCGGCGCTGTACAGCACGATCAGCCCGTACGTACACACGCCGATCAGGACGATCAGCAGCGGTGCGTCCAGGTGCAGGCGGTACTGCCAGCCGCGCTTGCTGGCATCTGCATGGTGACGGCCGATGGCGATGTTCATGGTGTCTCTTCCGGTGGTTTGTTACCCAGCAGGTAGGCATCCAGGATCTTGCGTGCGATAGGTGCCGCGACCGAGCCGCCGCCACCGCCGTTTTCAACGATCACGGCGACCGCGATCTTCGGCTTCTCGACCGGTGCGTAGGCGATGAACAGGGCGTGATCGCGCAGCTTTTCGTCGATCTCCGCGGCATTGTATTTCTCTTCCTCTTTCAGGCCGAACACCTGAGCGGTGCCGGTCTTGCCGGCGATCCGGTAGGGACTGTCGGCGCCAATGGCCCGTGCCGTGCCGCGGGCGCCGTGCACCACGTTGATCATGGCATTGATGACGTCGTCCCAGTGGTGCTGGTTGCTGATGGTGATGTTCTCCAGCAGGCGCGGGGCGTACGGGATCAGCGCGCTGGTGTTCGCGGCCTGCTCGGCGTAGACGATGTTGGGCTGCAGGATGTGACCACCGTTGGCGAGCGCGGCCGTGGCGGTCGCCAGCTGTATCGGCGTTACCAGGAAAAAGCCCTGGCCGATGCCGGTAATGATGGTTTCGCCGGGAAACCACGGCTGGTCGTGGCGGCGCCGTTTCCATTCCCGCGAGGGCAGCAGGCCGGACAGTTCGCCGAGGATGTCGATGCCGGTGGCACGGCCGAAGCCGAAGTGGGCGAGATGTTCATGGATGTTATCGATGCCGAGCGACAGGGCGAGATCGTAGAAGTAGACGTCGCAGGACTGGGTGATGGCGATGTCCAGGTTGACCGTGCCGTGCCCGGTGCGCTTCCAGTCGCGGTATTTGCGCTCGTTGCCCGGCAGGGTATAGAAGCCCGGGCAGTAGGTACTGGAATGGCTGCTGGCGACGCCCATTTCCAGCCCGGCCAGGCCCATGAACGGCTTGATGGTGGAGCCGGGCGGGTACTGTCCGCGCAGGGCGCGGTTGAACAGCGGCTGGTAGTCATTGTCCCTGAGCGCATCATAGGCGCTGCGCTCGATGCCGTTGACGAACGGGTTCGGGTCATAGGTCGGCAGGCTGACGAAGGCGAGCACATGACCGTTCTCCGGGTCGATGGCAATCGCCGAGCCGCTGAAATCGCCGAACGCGGCCTCGGCGGCGTGCTGCACGCGTGAATCCAGGGTGAGGTAGAGGTTGCGGCCGGATTCCGGCGCCATGCGGTTGAGCACGCGCAGCACGCGGCCCTGGGCCGTGGTCTCCACCTGCTGCAGGCCGACCTTGCCGTGCAGCAGCGACTCGTAGGTCTTTTCGATGCCGATCTTGCCGACGTGGGTGGTGCCGCGGTAGTTGGAGGTGTCCAGTACCTTGAGTGCCTGCTCGTCGATGCGGCCGACGTAGCCGAGCGCATGCACGGCGAGTGAGCCCTGCGGATAATGGCGTGCCAGGCCGGCGGTGATGTCGACGCCGGGGAAGCGGTGCCGGTTGACCGAAAAGCGCGCGACTTCCTCATCGCTCAGGTGGAACAGCAGCGGGATGGCCTCGAAGCGTGGCTTGCGCAGCACGAGCTGTTCGAAGCGCGTGCGGTCGCTGGTGCGGATCTCCAGGATCTCCGCCAGCGCATCGAGCGTGGCACCCATGTCGTCGATCTGTTCCGGCGTGATCTCCAGCCGGTAGGACGGCAGGTTCTCCGCCAGCAGGATGCCGTTGCGGTCGTAGATCAGGCCGCGGTTGGGCGGTATCGGTTGCAGCTTGACACGGTTGTCCTCGGACAGCGTGGTGTAGTGTTCGTGCGCGACGACCTGCAGGTATAGCAGGCGACTGAACAGGACCAGGAACAGCAGGCCGCCGATCACCAGCAGCAGGATCGCCCGCTGCATGATCAGGCGGGATTCGTACAGGTGGTCTTTCAGCGTCAGCCGTGTCGGCACTCTGGTTACCTAATTTACCCTGAAGCCGTGTCTGATGCCGCGCAGTATGCCGTACACAGCTGGCCAGATCAGCATGCCTGCCAGCGACGGCATCCAGAAATGCAGGGGCACGCCCGGGCGGCCGATGAATCGGCTGATCCACAGCGCGATCAGCTGGTGCAGCACCAGCAGCACCAGCACGGTGAAGGCCTGCTGCAGGATCGGGAACAGCCGCACGCGCTGATGGAACTTCATGGTGAGAAACGCGACGACGGCGAGTGCCAGCGCATGCTGTCCGAGTACCGCGCCGGTCAGCAGATCGACCAGCAGGCCGGCGAACCAGCCGCTGCCGACACCGACCCGTTCCGGCACTGCCATGCACCAGTAGATCAGCACCAGGCCGACCCAGTCGGGGCGCAGGTAACGCGCCCATTCGGGCAACGGCATGATAGTCAGCAGCAGGGCGACAATGAACGTGAACACGATGGCGCCACCGCCGTGATGCCGCGTCAGCGTCATTCCGTGTCCTCTGCGCGGGACGGCACGGCGGGTGTCGCCGCCGTTGCAGGCGCCGGGGTCTCTGCCGCAGTCGCTGCATCCGGTGCGTCCCCGGCCGGGGGGATCTGCTCCGGTGGTGTATCCGTGGTCGCCGTCGCGTCCGCGCCTCCTGCAGTCGGCGCCGGGGGTTTATCCGTGGTGGCGAGGACGGTTGTCTTGCCCGGCCATACCAGCAATACCTCGCGGCTGCGATTGAGTTCGGCAAGCGGGGTGGCGGCGACCTGCGAGAAGGTATGCCCGGGATCGTGTTGCACGGCCGTGACCTCGGCCACCGGGTAGCCCGGCGGGAAGTGGCCGCCCAGCCCGGAGGTGATCAGCAGGTCACCGGGCTGAATGTTCGCGTTGTTCGGTATGTAGGGCAGTTCCAGGCGGTTGATGGTGCCGGTACCGATGGCGATGGTGCGCAGCCCGTTGCGATTGACCTGCACCGGGATGGCATGCGAGGTGTCGGTGATCAGCATGGCCGTGGAGGTATAGGGACCGGCATGCACGATCTGACCCATGACGCCCTTGGCGTCGAGCAACGGCTGGCCGGCGTAGACGCCATGGATTTCGCCCTTGTTGATCACGATCTGGTGTTTGTACGGGTCGAGATTGACCGACAGCAGTTCGGCGATCAGCACCTTTTCGCCGACCTTGAACGAGGAATCGAGCAGTTCCCGCAGACGGATGTTTTCCGCCTCCAGCGCCGCCAGCTTCTGCAGCTGCACCTGCTGCATCATCTGCTGTGTGCGCAGACTTTCGTTATCCTCCTGCAGGCGGCGGCGCGAGGACAGGGATTCGCTGAACCAGTCCGTCAGGGTGCCGGGCGCGTCCATGGTGAACTGGATGGGGTAGACCAGGACAGACAGGCCGGCGCGCAACGATTCCAGGCTCTTGTACTTGTGGTCCATGACCATCACTACCACGGACAGTGCTGAAAACAGGATCAGCCGCGTGGTGATGGATGGGCCTTGTGTGAAGATGAGCTTGATCGTGCACCCCTAAAAATGGCGATGCGCAGGTACTGCGCATTCACGTTTACACCCTCTCCCTCCGGGAGAGGGTCGGGGAGAGGAGAGCATAATACAAGTCAGTCGATTATATCCCCACATCCTGCCCATCTCCCGGGAGGAAAAGGGACGGTCATGCAATCCTGAGAGGGGGATTATACGGTTTGCTGCAACTGAATCTGCGGCGCTTATTCCACGGTAAACACGTCGCCACCCCGCTCGTCGAACAGCTCGAGCGCCCGGCCGCCGCCGCGCGCGACGCAGGTAAGCGG
>JBATJF010000337.1:0-5463 GCA_049668345.1 Gammaproteobacteria bacterium | reverse complement strand
GGCCGCGACCGGCCTGGCACAGAAGGCCGGCGCATCCGACCGCCCCGTGCTGCTGACGGTACCCGCACCCGGCACGGCGTCAGCCGCCGCAGGCGGCACTATGGCAAGGACACTGGCCGCCGACAGTCGCCTGCAGCACAAATGGGAAACGATCCGGGCCATCAAGCAGCTCAGGCAACGGCCGGATATCGAGTATGCCGAACCCAACTACCGCCGCATGCCGACGCGGGTGCCCGATGACTCGAATTACCCGCTGCAGTGGCATTACCCGCTGATCAACCTGCCCCAGGCCTGGGACATCACCACCGGTGCCGTCACCGTCGTCGTCGCCGTGGTGGATACCGGCATCCTCTCCGGTCACCCGGACCTGCAGGGAAAGGTCGGACAGGGCTACGACTTCATCAGCGATGTCACCAACGCCCTGGACGGTAACGGTATCGATGCCGACCCTGAAGATCCGGGCGACGGCGGCGTGGCCGGCAACAGCAGCTTTCACGGCACCCACGTGGCCGGCACAGTCGCCGCTGCGACCGGCAATGCCACCGGCGTCGCGGGCGCGAGCTGGGCGACCACCCTCATGCCGTTGCGCGCCCTCGGCCTGAACGGTGGCACCACCTATGACATTATGCAGTCCCTGCTCTACGCGGCGCAGTTGCCGAACGACTCGGGCGGTATCCCCGCGCAACGTGCGGACATTATCAACCTGAGCCTCGGCGGTTACAGCTTTTCCCAGACCGAGCAGAACATCATCAACCAGGTGCGCAACCAGGGCGTGATGATCGTGGCGGCGGCAGGCAACGATGCGTCCAGCAACCTGTTCTACCCGGCATCCTACAATGGCGTGATTTCCGTGAGCGCCGTCGACATCAACCGGCAGGCGGCACCCTACTCGAATTTCGGGGCACAGATCGACATTGCGGCACCGGGCGGCGACACGGCAGCGGACATCAACGGCGACGGTTATCCCGATGGCGTGCTCAGTACCAGCGGCGACGATTCGACCGGCAGCATTCAGTACCTGTACCGCTTCCTGCAGGGCACGTCCATGGCGTCGCCGCACGTGGCGGGCGTGCTGGCGCTGATGAAGGACGCCATGCCGACGCTGACGCCGGCCGATGTCGACAACCTGCTCCTCAACGGCCAGATGACCACCGACCTGGGCACGCCCGGCCGCGACAATATCTACGGCCACGGCATGATCGATGCCCACAAGGCCGTGGTGGCGGCACTGGGCGGCATCTCGCCGGTGCCACCGACACTGGTTGCCTCGCCCTCAGGACTGAACTTCAGCACGCTGGGCACCACCGCCCTGCTGACCGTCGCCAACGGCGGCGGCGGGACACTGAGCGTCAACCCGCCCACGGATGACGCCAGCTGGCTGAGCGTTACGCCCGGCGCCATCGATCCCGGCACCGGCGCCGGTACCTATATTGTCAGCGTCACGCGTAGCGGGCTGGCAGAAAATATCTATACCGCGACCATCACCATCACCTCGTCGGCCAATACCGTGCAGATCCCTGTCATCATGCAGGTCTCGACCCTGAGTCAGAACGCCGATGCCGGTTACCAGTACGTACTGCTGATCGACCAGGCCACCGGCACCCCGAAATACCAGACCGGCGTGGCCGCCAGCAACGGTACCTATCAGTACAGCATTTCCGGCGTCGCCGCAGGAACCTATGAACTGCTGGCCGGCAGCGACCTGGATAACGACGGCACCGTTTGCGTGTCCGGCGAGTCCTGCGGCGCTTATATCTCGCTTGATCAGCCCACGCCGGTGACGGTGAACGGCAACGTCACCGGCCGTGATTTCACCTCCGGTTTCAACGTCATCATCAACGCTACTGCCCGGCAAGCCGGCGCTGCCGGCGTCGCCAGGCCGGCCGTCAAACAGGTCGGCCCGCGATGACGACGACAGGCAGCCGGATCATGTTCCGGCTGGTCGCACTGGCCGCGGCAGGACTTGCCGCCTGCCAGGCGGGCGGCATCGATCCTCCTGCCGTGGACGACACGCCCGGAATCCTCACCCTCGCAGCCGGCACGCAATGCGGCCACAGCGATAATGCGCCGGCCGCAAGCTGGCTGGATTCCGCGGACGCCTTGCAGATCGCCTACCGGCGCATGACTCGCCAGACCCTCGGTGCGAGCACCCTCCCGGCGCAGACGCCGGACTTCGCAAAATACGGTGTGCTGCAGGTATTCATGGGACAGCAGTCCACGGGTGGTTACCAGCTGCGCCTGCTGCATCCGCGTGTCGAGCATCTTGCATCGGGCGCAACCGTGCGCATTGCGTGGCTGACACCGCCACCCGGCGCCCTCACCCCACAGGTCATCACCAGCCCCTGCCTGTTGCTGGCGGTACCCCGCGGCAGCTATCAGTCCCTTACCGTCACGGACCAGACCGGCCGCGTCCGCGCCGTAGCCGCGCTGTAACCGGCCGGCATTTCCCGGCACTCGCACCCGTCAGCGCCGCCGGCAGCACCGCTGGCAGTGCAGCGTATGGGCAGATAAAATTCTTATAATGGTCATATATAAATCTATTAAACGCATAATAAGCGATTAATGGCCATAAATAGATCCATTAAAGTGTTTGCATTAGGACTTCGATATGACTATATTTTAATAGCCCTTTTTTAACTGTTAAAGGCATAATAAGGCTATTAAAGCCCTGTTAATGATTTTTTATGGATCTATATTCACTGACAGACAAGGCCATTGCACGGGAACTGGGCGAACGCCTCAAGGCCCTGCGCCTGCAACGCAATGTCACCCAGAAGGCACTGGCAGAGTCGACGACCCTGTCACTGAACACCATCAAGGCACTGGAAGGCGGGCGCGGCAAGCTGGCAAGCCTGATCGCCGTGCTGCGCGAGCTCGGGGCACTGGAACAACTCGACAACCTGATCCCCGCCGCTACCGTCATCAGTCCGCTGCAACTGGCCAGGATGCACGGCAGGGAACGGCAGCGGGCCTCCGGCACCCGCGGCAAGGATAGCGACGGAGACGAGCCCGGGTGGTGAAGCGGGTCGATACCGCCATGGTGAGACTGTGGGGCGAGGTCGTCGGCGCGGTATCGTGGCTGGAGGACCGCGCCTATGGCATCTTCGAATACGAGCCGGATTTTCTGAACAAGGACCTGGATATCGCCCCCATTCACATGAGCCTGGCCGCGGCCCGGCAGGGCGGCCGGATCTTTGCCTTTCCCGGACTGAACCGGGAAACCTACCTGGGGCTGCCCGGTCTGCTGGCCGACGCCCTGCCGGACAAGTTCGGCAATCGCCTGATCGATGCCTGGCTGGCCCGCAATGGCCGCAATGCCACCGACTTCAGCCCGGTGGAGCGCCTGTGCTACACCGGCAAGCGCAGCACCGGCGCCCTGGAATTCTCGCCCGCACTCGCCGGCCGCCACGATACGGCGGTACCGGTCGAGGTGGCAGGCCTGGTCGCGCTGGCGCAGGACGTCATGCACGAGCGCAACACCCTCGACGCCGACCTGGGCGATACCGACCGGGAGCATGCCGAGGCACTGATGGACATCCTGCGCGTCGGCACATCGGCCGGCGGCGCACGGCCGAAGGCGGTGATCGCCATGAATGCGCAGGGGCAAGTCCTGTCCGGCCAGACCGACGTGCCGTCAGGCTACGATTACTGGATCCTGAAGTTCGACGGCGTCACCGACCTGGAGCTGGGCAAGCCCAGGGGATACGGACGGATCGAGTACGCCTACTACCGCATGGCACAGGCCGCCGGCATCCACATGACCGAGTGCCGGCTGCTGGAGGAACACGGTCGCGCCCATTTCATGACCCGCCGCTTCGATCGCGTCGATGGCCAAAAGCTGCACCTGCAGTCGCTGTGCGGCCTCGCGCATTTCGACTTCAACATGCCGGGCGCCTATGGTTACGAACAGGTGTTCGGCATCATGCGCCGGCTGCGCCTGACCAAGGCGGAGGCGGCGGAGCAATACCGGCGCATGGTATTCAATATCGTCGCCCGCAATCTTGACGATCACACCAAGAATATCGCGTTTTTGATGGGGCCGGACGGCAAGTGGCGGCTGTCACCGGCCTTCGACGTTATTTACGCGCATAACCCGGCCGGCAAGTGGACCAACCAGCACCAGCTCAGCCTGAATGGCAAGCGGGATATTTTCACCCGGCAGGATCTGCTGGATGCCGGCACGGCCATCAGCCTGTCCCGGCCATCCGATATTGTCGACGAGGTCAACGCGGCGGTGGCACGCTGGCCGGAATTCGCGCAGCAGGCTGGCATCGATCCGCAGATCTCGGGCGAGATCGCGCGCAACCACCGGCTGGAACTGCCGGCAAACTAGGAATCCGCTCCCGACACCGGCCAAAGCCGGGCAGCGCCGCGCACGCCGCTGGAATCACCGTGTTGCGCACGCACCAGCCGGGTGTCCACGCGGTCGGAGAAAACGTACGCACCCCAGCGTTGCGGCACGTCCCTGTACAGCGATTCGATATTCGACATTCCGCCACCCAGCACGATGACATCGGGATCGATGATATTGATGATACTGGCCAGGGCACGCGCCATGCGGTCTGCGTAACGTTCGAGCGAGACCTGCGCGGCCGCGTCGCCGGCCGCGGCACGAGCGGCGATGGCGGCGGCCGTAGCTTCCACACCGGCAACGGCCTGGTGATCACGCGCCAGTCCCGGACCTGACAGCCAGGTCTCGATGCAGCCCTGCCGGCCGCAGTAGCACGGCTCGCCGGGCGATTCATCGGCCTGCGGCCACGGCAGGGGGTTGTGGCCCCACTCCCCGGCAATCCCGTTGGGCCCGGACAGCAGGCGGCCGGCAACGACGATACCGCCGCCGGTGCCGGTCCCGACAATGACACCGAACACGACCGCGGCACCGGCTGCCGCGCCATCGACCGCTTCCGACAGGGCGAAACAGTCGGCATCATTGGCGAAGCGCAGCGTGCGCTGCAGGCGCCGTTCCAGATCGGCGTACAGCGGCCGGCCGTTCAGGCACACGGAATTGGAATTCTTGACCCGGCCCGTGGCGCGCGACTGCGATCCCGGCGCGCCTATCCCGACCGGGCAACGCCGGCCGCTCGCCTGTTCCATTGCCTCGACCAGGCCGGCGACCGCCGCCAGCGTGCCGTCATAATCACCCTGCGGGGTCGGCACGCGCCGGCGCAGACGCTCGCGCCCATCGGCATCCAGCACGACGCCCTCGATCTTGGTGCCACCGAGGTCGATGCCGATCCTGAGATTGTTGTTTTCATCGCTCATACTGATGACTTCGATAGCGTGTCCAGCCAGCCTGTCAAACGTCCCGACGGGCGTGGGTCTCTGGCTGCTGGCCGGTATTACGAACATGTGCCAGAGACACAAGCACGGAGATGACTGCCGAATGTATCGTCACCCGGTTCCGGAACACGCAGCAACCGAGCCGGGCGGTATCAGGCAGTACGAGCCGGCCGACCGGGTAGT
>JBATJF010000336.1:0-5666 GCA_049668345.1 Gammaproteobacteria bacterium | reverse complement strand
CGCCAACGCAGCGGATACGGCGGTTGCCGAGGTGGTCGATGTCGTCGACATATCCGTTGCCGTTGCGGATATCCACCAGCGTCCGGAGCACGTGCAGGATGTCGGAACCGTAGCCCTGGACGGCCTTCTTCAGCTCGCCCCAGGTCGTGCTGTCGCCGGTGGCGCCGGCGGCGCGCACCAGCTGCACGATGTTCGCGTCGATATTCGCGAGAGAAACCTCGTGCGCATCGTTTTTCGGCTTCAGCTTGCCTTCCAGCTCGCTGATGAGATACACGTCGTCGATCAGGATACCGGGGCCGGTTACCTCGTCGCGTCCGATGCGGCGGTTGAACTTCATGCGGCCGACCGCGGACAGGTCGTAGCGATCGCTGGTGAAAAACAGGTTGCGGAACAGGTTCTGTGCAGCGTCCTTGGTCGGTGGTTCGCCGGGGCGCATCATGCGGTAGATCTCCACCATGGCCTCCAGCTCGTTGGTGGACGGATCGATACGCAGGGTGCTGGAAATATACGGGCCGCGATCGAGGTCATTGACATACAGCGTGCTGAGTTCCTTGACGCCTGAATCGACCAGTTTTTCCAGTATTTCCTTGCTGATTTCGTCGTTGGCGCTGGCTATGATCTCGCCGGTTTCCTTGTCGATGATATTGCGCGCAATGATCTTGCCGATCAGGTATTCCTCCGGCACCACCAGCGACTTTACGCCGGCCTTGTCGAGATCGCGGATATGACGTGCGGTAACGCGCCGCCCTTCCTCGACGATGACCTTGCCTTTCACCTTGATCTCGAAGCTGGCCACCTCGCCACGCAGGCGTTCGGCTACCAGGTCGAGCTTGATTTCATTCTTGGTGAAATGGAACGTGTTGGTCTCGAAAAACAGGTCGAGAATGCGTTCATTGTCGTAACCCAGCGCACGCAGCAGGATGGTCGCCGGCAGCTTGCGGCGGCGATCGATGCGCACGAACACGCAGTCCTTCGGGTCGAATTCCATGTCCAGCCAGGAACCGCGGTAGGGAATCACGCGCGCCGAGAACAGCAGCTTGCCGGAGGAATGGGTCTTGCCCTTGTCGTGATCGAAGAACACGCCCGGCGAGCGGTGCAGCTGGGAGACGATTACGCGCTCGGTACCGTTGATCACGAATGTGCCGTTCTCCGTCATCAGGGGCAGTTCGCCCATGTAGACTTCCTGCTCCTTGATGTCCTTGATCTTTTTCGCGTCGGCCGGCGACTCCTTGTCATAGATGATCAGGCGTACCAGCGCGCGCAGCGGCGCCGCGTAGGTCAGGCCGCGCAGCTGGCATTCCTTCACATCGAAGGCGGGCTCGCCGAGGCGGTAGTTGACGTAGTCGAGTGCGGCGTTGCCGGAATAGCTGACTATCGGAAAAACCGAACTGAATGCGGCATGCAGGCCCCGGTCGTCGCGTGACTCGGGATGCTTGTCGGCTTGCAGGAAGTCACGGTAGGACTCGATCTGGGTCGCCAGCAGATACGGCACCTCCAGTATGCTGTGGCGCTCGCCAAAGTCCTTGCGAATGCGTTTCTTCTCGGTGTAGCTGTAAGCCATCGGTTTTCCTCTCCAGTAAAGATGAAGAAAGCTTTGTCAGTGCCGCGCGTCTGGCGTCAGGCACGGACAGGCGCTGCACGTGATGCGCAGCGTCCTTTCATATGCAACAAGCAGGAACAGGCCGGACGCATGTCCTGCGTCCAGCCCGCCCTGTATTCCCGGGTTTGCTGTAATCACAAATCGATTACGCGCGACCCGCTTATTTAAGCTCTACGGTAGCGCCGGCTTCCTCAAGCTGTTTCTTGATGTCGGCGGCGGCGTCCTTGGAGGCTGCTTCCTTCACGGTCGACGGTACACCTTCCACCATGTCCTTGGCTTCCTTCAGGCCCAGTCCGGTGATCGCGCGGACGGCCTTGATGACGCCAACCTTGTTTTCGCCGAAGCTGGTCATCACGACATCGAACTCTGTCTGCTCTTCCGCAGCTGCGGCTTCACCACCTGCAGCCGGTGCGGCAACCGCGACGGCGGCGGCAGCGGATACGCCGAATTTCTCTTCCATGGCAGAGATCAGACCAACAACGTCCATCACCGACATGTTTGCAATTGTTTCCAGAATCTCTTCTTGTGAAACGGCCATTTCAAATACTCCTGTCTGTAATCTTTGAATAAATTAAATGTTGTTATGCTGCCTGCTTGGCGTCTCGCACTGCTGCCACGGTACGCACCAGCTTGCCCGGGACCTCGTTGAGGGTCTGGACGAACTTGGTGACCGGGGCCTGCATCACGGACATCAGCATGCTGATCGCCTGGTCGCGGGTCGGGAGCTTGGCCAGCTTGTCGATCTCGGTTGGCTCAAGCAGTTCACCGCCGACGGACAGCATGGTGACCCTGAACTTGTCGTTTGCCTTGGCAAAGTCCTTGGTCACGCGCGCGGCCGCACCCGGATCCTCCTGCGAAAACGCCAGGATCAGCGGGCCGGTCAGCCGCTCGCTCATGCATGCGAAGTCAGTACCTTCCAGGGCACGACGGGCCAGCGTATTCTTCACGACGCGCAGGTAGACATTGTCTTCACGCGCCTTGACTCGCAGGCTGGTCAGCTGTTCGACCGTCAGTCCGCAGTACTCCGCGGCAACGGCCGAGAACGCCCCTTTGGCAACCTCGGCTACTTCAGCAACAACAGCCTTTTTCTCTTCAAGAGTTAACGCCATTGTGTTTACCTCTTCAGGAAGTCGCACCCGGGACGCGCCCGTCTGCTTCCTTCCCGCTCATTGATATCACGCCGGCAACTGCCCGGCGCACTCATTTAGTGATCTGCAGACAGGATCGATATACTGTCATGCGCTCACCCTCTGCGCAGGCTGCCCGCCGGTGGCAGACAATTAAACACGACTCACGCCGCGTACCTGCGGTCTTTGACGGCTACTCGTCGCACCGACCGGTACGACATTCGCGCCAAATTCCTTTTCACCCTTCCCCGCGGGGAAGGGTGTGAATACAAACCTACAAACTCAGGGTCGCCTGGTCGACCTGGAGCCCCGGCCCCATGGTTGTCGAGACGGATACCTTCTTCATGTACACGCCCTTGGCGGACGCCGGCTTGACCTTGTTCAGGTCCGCCAGCAGCGCGCCGAGGTTCTCCTTCAGGGCGTTGATTTCGAAATCGACGCGACCGATAGCGCAATGAATGATGCCCGCCTTGTCCGCGCGGTAGCGCACCTGGCCGGCCTTGGCGTTCTTCACCGCGGTGGCCACGTCCGGCGTTACCGTGCCGACTTTCGGGTTCGGCATCAGGCCGCGCGGACCCAGGATCTGGCCCAGCGCGCCGACCACGCGCATGGCGTCAGGCGAGGCGATCACGACATCGAAGTCCATGACGCCCTTCTTTACCTGTTCTGCCAGGTCTTCGAAGCCCACGATATCGGCGCCGGCGGCCTTCGCGGCTTCAGCGTTCGCGCCCTGCGTGAATACCGCAACACGCACGGTCTTGCCGGTGCCGTTGGGCAGTACGGTAGCACCGCGCACGGCCTGATCGGACTTGCGTGGATCGATACCGAGGTTGACGCTGACATCAACCGATTCCTTGAACTTCACACTGGACAGATCCTGCAGCAGGCGCAGGGCATCGTCGATCGGATACTGCCTGCCGTGCTCGATCTTTTCCCGGATGGCTTTTGCCCGTTTTGTCAGTTTGGCCATGATCGCTTACTCCTTCACATCAAGGCCCATACTGCGGGCACTTCCGGCAATGATACGCACTGCCGCGTCCATGTCCGCGGCGTTCAGGTCAGGCATCTTGGTGGTGGCGACCTCTTCCAGCTGGGCGCGCGTCACGCTGCCGACCTTGACGGTATTCGGTGTGCTCGAACCCTTCGGGACACCGGCGATTTTCCGCAACAGCACCGAGGCCGGCGGTGTCTTGGTGATGAAGGAAAAACTGCGATCACTGTAGACCGTGATGACCACCGGGATCGGAAGATTCTTCTCCAGGCTCTGCGTCTGCGCGTTGAACGCCTTGCAGAACTCCATAATGTTGACGCCGTGCTGACCCAGCGCCGGGCCAACCGGCGGACTCGGGTTCGCAGCACCGGCAGGCACCTGCAGCTTGATATAAGCCTCGATTTTCTTGGCCATGTTTACTCCTGTGGGTACAAGCGCCTCGCGGCTCCCCTGTGTTAGTTACGCAAAAGGACTTCCTGTCCTTTTGCTTTTCGCTCCGGCGCGGTACACGCCCGCGCCGGGCTCCGTCTCGTGACTCCGTCACTCGACGCCGGTGCATCCATGCACCGGATTCCTCATTCAGGTAAAAGGGGGGCTGACCCCGCTTAATTTACGCCTTCTCCACCTGGCCGAACTCCAGTTCAACCGGTGTCGAGCGACCGAAGATCAGGACCGAGACCCGCAGCCGGCTCTTTTCATAATTGACTTCTTCCACCACGCCGTTGAAGTCGTTGAACGGTCCGTCGGTGACGCGCACCACCTCGCCGACCTCGAACAGTACCTTCGGCCGCGGCTTCTCAGCGCCTTCCTGGACACGCTGCAGGATGGCATCGGCCTCGCGCTGGGTGATCGGCGCAGGCCGATCGCTGGTTCCGCCGATAAAGCCAAGCACCTTGGGCGCATCCTTGACCAGGTGCCAGGTGTCCTCGTTCATGTCCATCTGCACCAGCACATAGCCCGGGAAGAACTTGCGCTCGCTCTTGCGCTTTGCACCCTCGCGCATCTCGACCACTTCCTCGGTCGGCACCAGGATATCGCCGAATGCATCCTGCATCTGGGCGCGTGCAATGCGTTCTTCCAGCGCACGCTTGACCTGGTTCTCGAACCCCGAATAGGCCTGTACGACATACCACTGAAATGACATCGTCAGCCTCCCTGGCCAGTCAGCAACTTGATTGCCCAGAGCAGGACCATGTCCAGCAACCACAGGGCTATACCGACCAGCAACACGATAAACAGCACGGCCAGCGTTGTCTGCACGGTCTCCGCACGCGTGGGCCAGACCACGCGCCGCACCTCGGACTGCGCGCCGGTCACAAAACCGAGCACGCCCTTGCCCATACTGGACTGCGCCGCGATGAACACGGCAACGCCAGCAACCGCGAGCAGGCCGAGCACGCGCACTACCAGCAACTGGTCCTCGAAGTAGTAGAAAGCTCCGATACCGCCGGCCAGCAACAGCACGCCGATCCAGAGCTTCAGGGAATCCATCGGACCGCCCGTTGTTTCCGCTTTTCCATTCATATATATGTCAGTTGCCAAGTAATCAATGATCGCGGACAAGTCCGCTCCTACACCATTTAATACTGGCAGGCCAGGAGGGAATCGAACCCCCAACCTGCGGTTTTGGAGACCGCCGCTCTGCCAATTGAGCTACTGGCCTAACTCGTAAAAATCACCGCAGGAGCGGGCCGCGTCCGCGAACATCTCAAACCGCCAGTTCGCGCTTGCGAAGCGCTCCTACAATCACTGTGCCCGGCACAGGCCGGTCACGACCCCTGGATCATTCAATAATCTTCGCCACCACGCCGGCACCGACGGTGCGGCCACCTTCGCGAATCGCGAAGCGCAGCCCGTCTTCCATCGCAATCGGCGCAATCAGCGACACCGTCATCTTCACGTTGTCACCCGGCATCACCATCTCCACACCTTCCGGCAAATCCACCGC
>JBATJF010000335.1:0-2854 GCA_049668345.1 Gammaproteobacteria bacterium | reverse complement strand
ACATCGGGAACACGAAATCGCGCGCGAATTCCTCGCGCAGTGTCTCGATGTAGATCTCCTTGACGCCCATGGCCTTGGCCTTGGCGCGCGCCGGCTCGATCTCCTCGCCCTGGCCGATGTCGGCGGTGAAGGTCACCACCTCGCAGCCGTAGGTCTCCTCCAGCCACTTGAGGATAACGGAGGTATCCAGCCCGCCCGAGTAGGCGAGTACCACTTTTTTTATGTCAGACATATCAATGCAACCCTGTTAACGCCCTCTCCCTCAGGGAGGGGTTGGGGAGAGGGGATAGAATACAGGACGCCGGCCTGTTCAAACTCCCTCACCCCCCGCCTGCGGGGGCAGGCCTGGCCTTCTCCCCGAGTACCCGAAGCGCGGGTATGAAGGAGGAGGAATTCTTTAAAGCTCACGGTGCGCCAAGCGCACCCTACCGATTCACCCTCTCCCGGCGTAACCGAAGCGCGGGTATGTAGGAAGAGGAATTCTTTTAAGGAAGCTCTGATTTATCGAAACATTCCCGTCATTGCGAGCGAAGCGTGGCAATCTCATACTATGGAATCAGTTACCCGGAGATTGCTTCGTCACTTTGTTCCTCGCAATGACGAATAAATCAGAACTTCCTTAATAGTGTTACGCCTTCACCTTTTTCGTGCTGCGGCGCAGGCGCGACAGCAGGCGCCGCGCCAGGTCACCGAACAGTTCGGTCTGGGTCGGGTGCGGGTGGATCGCCTCGCCCACCTGCTCCAGGGTCAGTTGGCCTGCCACCATCATCACCGCCTCGCCGATCAGCGTGTCGGCATGGTCGGCGAGGAAATGCACGCCGACCACCCGGTGCGTAACCTTGTCCGCGACGAGCTTGATCATGCCATGCGTCTCGTGGTTGATCATCGC
Organism: Gammaproteobacteria bacterium; assembly: GCA_049668345.1. GTDB lineage: Bacteria > Pseudomonadota > Gammaproteobacteria > UBA9214 > UBA9214 > UBA9214. Next base: position 1,965 of record JBATJF010000335.1, on the reverse strand, counting down.
CTTGGCATCGATGTTCATCGGCACCTTCACCTCGGCGACATCCATGCCCTTCGCCTTCGCCTGCTCGGCGGACAGGCCGACGAACGCGGCCTGCGGGCGCGAGAAGATCACGCCGCAGTCACGGTCCTGGTCGTACTGCATGTTCTCGCCGAGGATGGTCGCGGCCGAGACGCGCCCCTGCTGCGCGGCAGTGTGCGCCAGCATCAGGCCACCGATGACGTCACCGACGGCGAAGATGTGCGGCACGCTGGTGCGGCAGCGGCTGTCGGCGGTGACAATGCTGCGCTCGCTGGCCACGCCGGCCGCCTCCAGGTTGAGCCCGCCCAGCACCGGCCGCTTGCCGGTCGCCATGATGACGCAGTCCACGGACAGGTTGCGAGAATTGCCGTCACTGTCGGTGCAGGCCACCTTCATGGCGCCGGGCGTGCCGCTGATCCTGTTCACGGCCGCGCCGGTCAGTACCTCCAGGCGCGGCTCGGCAAGCAGGATGTCGGTGAGCGATTTCGCAATCTCCGGCTCGACCTCGGCCAGGATGCGCGGCTGCGCCTCGAGGAGTGTGACCTGCGCGCCGAAGTCATGGAAGATCTGCGCCATCTCGACGCCGATGGCGCCGCCGCCGATGACAGCGAGTTTTTTCGGCGGCGCGTCCAGCGTCCACACGGTGTCCGATGTCAACACGCCGCCGCTGTCCAGGCCCTCCTGCGCACCGGGGATCGGCGGCACGAACGGCGGCGCGCCGGTGGCGATCACGGCGGCGCCGAAGCTGATGCTGCGGGCGGCCTTTGCTGTCGGTGCTACCGTACGCACGTGCGGATCATCGCTGTTGGTCGAGGTATTGATCGCCAGCGTGTGTGCGTCCACGAACTGGCCGAAGCCCTGGATGTAGTCGATGCGCACACCCTTGTCGGTCTTCAGCGCCATCCCGCCGCGCGTCTCCAGCACCTGGCGGCGATGGGCCTCGAGGTCCTTCCACACCAGCTTCGCCTTGTGGGTACCGGTGACGCCGAGGAGCGCATCTTCCGCGCGGTCGCGCATGCGGTCGGCCGCGGCACGCCAGGCCTTGGAGGGGATGCAGCCGCGCCAGAGGCATTCGCCGCCGGGGAACGGCGCGTCGTTGACCAGCGCGACCTTGAGCTTGTGCCCGGCCAGGTCGCGCGCGCAGTCCTCGCCACCCGGGCCGCCGCCGACCACGACCACGTCGTAGTCCCACTCGCCTTCCGGTATGGCCGGTCCGCCCGGCCCCATCCAGTCCGCGGGCTGCTGCACGAATTCCTTCAGCGTCTGCAGGAACAGCGCCACATCGGCGCCGTTGATCACGCGGTGATCGGCGGTAACGGTGAAGGCGCTGCCCCTGTCGGTGTTCGACGAAATGGCCAGGATCGCGGCCAGTCCCGGCGTGGCAATGGCGTCGAAGTAGCTGACATCGAACATGCCCATGTTGGAGATCTGGAACGTCGCGCCGGTGAATTCCTCCGGGTTGAGGTGACGGGTGCGTGCCCGCGCCACCAGGCCCTTCCAGTCGCCATTGAGTTCGGCAAGTTCGCGCGACTCGCAGCCGCGCAGGATCGGCACCACCAGCCCGCCGTCGTCGGCAGCCACCGCCATGCCGATATCGACCTGGCTGCGCTCGATCAGCTTGTCGTCCGGCTGGTAACACCAGTTGATCTTGGGGTGTCTGGCAATGGCCAGTCCGCAGGCCCGCGCGATCGCCACCGTCACCGACACACCGGCCGACCTGGCGGCAGTCATCAGTGCCTCGAGGTGGATATGCGTGGTCACACGGAAGGTCGGCATGGAAATCGAGGACGCCATGGCGCGCGCGATCGCCTTTTCCATCGATTTCATCGGCCGGCCGTTGCCAGGCACGGCCATCTCGAACGGTGCCGGCGCGCGCTGCACGTCGGCGGCCGTGACCACGCCACCCGGGCCGGACCCGCTGAGGCGGTCGATCTCGGTCCCCTGCTG
>JBATJF010000334.1:0-16159 GCA_049668345.1 Gammaproteobacteria bacterium | reverse complement strand
CAGTTGCGGCGCGCCTGTGTGGGGCAGCTACCGGCACCGACACCGGCGGCTCCATCCGCCAGCCGGCGGCGCTGTGCGGCATCACCGGTCTCAAGCCGACCTACGGGCGCGTGTCGCGCTACGGCATGATCGCGTTTGCCTCCAGTCTCGACCAGGGCGGCACGTTCACGCGTTCGGCCGAGGACGCCGCCCTGCTGCTGGGCGCCATGGCCGGCTTCGACGAGCGCGATTCCACCAGCGTCGACCGGCCGGTGGACGATTACCCCGCGCTGCTGGATGCGCCCTTGCAGGGTCTGCAGATCGGTTTGCCGAAGGAATATTTCGGGGAGGGGCTCGACGCCGGAGTCGGTGCGGCCGTCGAGGCGGCGCTGGCGGAATACAAAAAGCTCGGCGCGACGCTGGTCGACATCAGCCTGCCCAACACCCACCTTTCGGTCCCCGCCTATTACGTGGTCGCGCCGGCGGAGTGTTCCTCGAACCTGTCGCGTTTCGACGGCGTGCGCTTCGGCTACCGGGCCGCGGACCCGCGCGACCTCGCGGACCTGTACACGCGCTCGCGCGGCGAGGGCTTCGGCGCCGAGGTGAAACGCCGTATCCTGATCGGCACCTACGCATTGTCGGCCGGCTACTACGATGCCTATTACCTCAAGGCGCAGCAGGTGCGGCGCCTGATCCGCGACGATTTCCTGCGCGCGTTCGAACAGGTCGACGTCATCATGGGGCCGACCACGCCATCGCCGGCGTTCCGGCTTGGCGAAAAATCGGACGACCCGGTCAGCATGTACCTGTCCGATATCTATACCATCGCCGCCAACCTGGCCGGCCTGCCGGCCATGTCGGTCCCGGCCGGTTTCGTCGGCGGTCTGCCGGTCGGCCTGCACGTGGTCGGCAATTACTTCGCCGAGGCGCAATTGCTCAACGTCGGGCACCGCTACCAGCAGGTCACCGACTGGCACGAACGAATACCGTCGGGCTATGAGTAGGGATGGCAGGGTGCGCTCTGCACACCGGGAATCCGAGGCAATTTCATCGGTGCGCAGAGCGTACCCTGCAGGACGCGATGTAGGGTGCGCTTTGCGCACCGGGGATTTAAGGCAATTTCATCGGTGCGCACAGCGCACCCTACGGAACATGATGTAGTTAGAAAATTATGCAATGGGAAACCGTCATCGGGCTGGAAATACACACCCAGCTCGCCACAAAGAGCAAGATCTTTTCCGGCGCCGCCACCCGCTATGGCGCGGACCCGAACACACAGGCCTGCGCTGTTGACCTGGGGCTGCCCGGCGTACTGCCGGTGCTGAACGCCGAGGTGGTGCGCATGGCCGCGAAGTTCGGGCTGGCCACGCACTCGAGCGTGGCGCCGCGCTCGGTGTTCGCGCGCAAGAACTACTTCTATCCCGACCTGCCGAAGGGCTACCAGATCAGCCAGTACGAGCTGCCGATCGTGCACGACGGCTACCTGGATATCGAGCTGGAGGACGGCACCGGCAAGCGCATCGGCATCACGCGCGCGCACCTCGAGGAGGATGCCGGCAAGTCGCTGCACGAGGATTTCCACGGCATGACCGGCATCGACCTGAACCGTGCCGGTACGCCGTTGCTGGAGATCGTGTCCGAACCCGACATGCGTTCGGCGAAAGAGGCCGTGGCCTACATGAAGAAGATCCACACACTGGTGCGCTATCTCGGCATCAGTGACGGCAACATGCAGGAGGGTTCGTTCCGCTGCGACGCCAATGTATCGATGCGGCCGAAAGGGCAGGCGGAATTCGGCACGCGCACCGAGCTGAAGAACATCAACTCGTTCCGCTTCGTCGAGCAGGCGATCAACTACGAGATCGAGCGCCAGATCATGGTCCTCGAGGGCGGTGGCAAGGTGGTGCAGGAGACGCGCCTGTTCGACCCGCAGAAGATGGAAACACGCCCCATGCGCTCCAAGGAAGAGGCCAACGATTACCGCTATTTCCCCGACCCGGACCTGCTGCCGGTCGAGATCGACGCCGCCTTCATCGAGGCGGTGCGTGCGGATTTGCCCGAACTGCCCGATGCCAGGAAGGTGCGCTTCATCGCGCAATACGAACTGTCCGGTTACGATGCCGCCGTGCTGACTGCGGCGCGCGAACTGGCCGACTACTACGAGGCCACAGTCACGGCCGCGGGCGGGGCGGGCAAGCTGACCGCCAACTGGGTGATGGGTGACCTGTCCGCAGCGCTGAACCGTGATGCTATCGACATCACCGCCAGCCCGGTAAGCGCGCAGGCGCTGGGTGAGCTCCTGCTGCGCATCGACGACGGCACGGTCTCCGGCAAGCTTGCCAAGCAGGTGTTCGAGGCGATGTGGAGTGGCGAGGGCGGTGCCGACGAGGTCATCGACAGGAAAGGACTGAAACAGATCTCCGATTCCTCCGCCATCGAGGGCATCATCGACGAGGTGCTGGCCCGCAGCGCGAAACAGATCGAACAGTATCGCGGCGGCCAGGAAAAGTTGTTCGGTTATTTCGTCGGCCAGGTGATGAAGGCGACCCAGGGCAAGGCCAACCCGCAGCAGGTCAACGAGCTGCTGAAACGGAAGCTGGATCAGTCATAAACCACATCGCGCAGCGACGCAAAGTTAAACAATAAAACACGCCACAGAGGGATGGCAATGTGAACAATGTGAGATCCAGGTCCGCCATCCTGCTGATTCATTGTCCGGATCAGAAGGGGATCGTGATATCGGTCACCGAGTTCATATTCAGGAACGGCGGCAATATCCTTTACCTGAATCAGCACGTGGACACGGAGCGCCAGGTCTTTTTCATGCGCATCCAGTGGGACCTGAATGACTTCGCCATTGATCAAGGGAAAATCGGCGAGTATTTCGAGACACTTGTGGCGCGGCGTTTCTCGATGAGCTGGCGGTTGCATTTCTCCGATGAAGTGCCGCGCATGGCCCTGTTCGTATCCAGACAACCACACTGCTTTTACGATATCCTGTCGCGCTACGAGTCGGGTGAGTGGCAGGTCGAGATCCCGCTGATAATCAGCAACCATGGCGACATGCAAACCGCAGCAGGGCGCCTGGGTATTGATTACGTACACTTGCCGGTTACCGGAAAAAACCGTGAAGAGACGGAGCGGAAACAGCTTGAACTGCTGGAGCAGTACCGGATTGATTTCATCGTACTGGCGCGCTACATGCAGGTACTGAGTGACGGGTTTGTCGGCAAGTATCCCGAACGCATCATCAATATCCACCATTCCTTCCTGCCGGCATTTCCCGGTGCCCGTCCCTATCACTCCGCGCACGAGCGCGGTGTGAAGATCATCGGCGCCACCAGCCATTACGCGACAGCGGAGCTGGATGCCGGGCCGATTATCGGGCAGGATGTTGTGCGCGTGAGTCACGAGGACGCGGTCGAGGATATGGTCCGCAAGGGGCGCGACCTCGAGAAAATGGTTTTGGCCCGTGCTGTATGGCACCATCTGCACCACAATATCCTGGTCTGCGAAAACAGGACGGTCGTTTTCGAGTAGGCAATAGGGACGGGACCGGCCGGTGCCTGCAGCTTGCCGCTCAGGTCGCGTATTCGTCCGGTTACCTCAAGCGGTCTCGTCCGGATTTCCACTGGAATTTGCTGAATGATGCGTGTTGTCCCGGATACAGCATTTGCCTGCAGACCGATCGGGTGTTCAGGGTCGAGCCGGGTTGCGTCCAGCCGGACCGCTGCTCCCGGTTTTCCTGCCTGCTCCGGAGTAGGTTTGAAGCGGGTCTTGTCTGCGCGCAGACGCAAGCACGGGGCTGTTGCCGGATCGTGATGTGTGATGAAGATCGTTGCCGATGAAAACATCCCCAGCGTGACGGAGGCGTTCAGTTCGCTGGGCGAGGTGACACGTGTACGTGGCCGTGGCCTGCAGCCGGAGCAGGTGGCGGACGCCGATCTGTTGCTGGTGCGTTCGGTGACGCGGGTCGATGAAAAGCTGCTGGCCGGTTCCCGGGTGCGTTTTGTCGGCTCGGCCACCATCGGCTTCGATCATGTGGACAGGGATTATCTCGCGGCCCGCGACATCGGTTTTGCCACGGCGCCGGGCAGCAATGCCATTTCCGCCGCCGAGTATGTGGCCAGCGCGCTGCTGGTGCTGTCGCAACAGCGGGGTGTTGCACTGGCGGGCAGGACCGTCGGCATCATCGGTTGCGGTAACGTCGGTTCCCGCGTACGCGCGCGCCTCAGTGTGCTCGGTATGGAATGCCTGGTGAACGACCCGCCACTGCAGGCGTCGGGCGTGCAGGACGAATTCGTGTCTCTGGATGACGCGCTGGCCTGCGACATCGTCACCGTACATGTGCCGCTCGAGCGTGGCGGCAAACACCCGACTTTTCATCTCATCGATGCGGCGGCGCTGGCACGATTGCGGACTGGCGCGGTTTTTATCAACACCTCGCGTGGTGCGGTAGCCGACAATCCGGCCTTGCTGGCAACACTGCAGGCGCGCGCGGACCTGGCCGTGGTGCTCGATGTCTGGGAAGGCGAGCCGTCGATCAGCCTGCCGTTGCTCGAGAGGGTGGCGCTGGGTACGCCGCACATCGCCGGCTACAGCCTGGATGGCAAGCTGCGCGGCACCGAGATGATCTACCGCGCGGCGTGTGACTTTCTCGGTGAGCCGCTTTCCTGGGATGTGCGCAGCGTGCTGCCGCCGGTTGCCCCGGTCGATGTAGCTGCTGCAACAGGCGATGATAACGAGTCGCTGGCGCGCGCCGCCGTGCTGGGCTGCTATGACGTGCGCGCTGACGACCTGCGCTTGCGCAAGTTGTTCGAACTCGAGCCGGAGCCGCAGCCTGCGTACTTCGACCGGTTGCGCAAGGAATACCCGGTGCGGCGCGAGTTCGCGGCGACCCCGCTGGTCCATGGGCCGCTGACGGACGAGCAGCAGCGGATGCTGGCCGGGCTGGGGTTCGAGGTGTAGAGCATTTCGAAAACCCCTTGCGTCTATGCACGTGATGAGGTTTTCCTGATCACTCCCGCGTGCCGCATACCGGGCAGTCCGGGTCGCGCGGTAGCGTAAGGGTGCGCCATTCGTGCGTCAGGCCGTCGAACAGCACCAGGCGGCCGGCCAGGTTTTCACCCAGGTTCAGCACGACCTTGATGGCTTCCAGCGCCTGCAGCGCGCCGATCACGCCCACCAGCGGCGACAGCACGCCGTTTTCTGAACAGGTCTGGTCGGTTTCCTCGCCGTCCCGGTACAGGCAGGCATAGCAGGGAGCGGCAGGGTCCCGGCTGTCGAACACCGCCAGCTGGCCGGCGAAGCGCACGGCGGCCCCTGACACCAGCGGCACATGATGCGCAACGCAGCTCGCGTTGACGGCATGGCGGGTATCGAAATTGTCGCTGCAATCGAGTACCACGTCGGTGTTGCATACCGCGTCGTCGAGCAGCTCGCCCTGCAGGCGGTCGACCAGCGTGGTGACCCGCAAGGCCGGGTTGATGGCAAGCAGTGTGTCCCTGGCCGAGGCCACCTTGAGCCGGCCGATATCGCCGTCGTGGTGCAGCAGCTGGCGTTGCAGGTTGGACAACTCGACCGTGTCCGGGTCGGCGATGGCGAGCTGCCCGATGCCGGCCGCCGCGAGATACATGGCCGCCGGCGAACCCAGCCCGCCCGCGCCTATGACCAGCACGCGCGTGGCAAGGAGTTTTTCCTGGCCGCGAATATCGATCTGCGGCAGCATGATCTGGCGGCTGTAGCGGAGCAGGTCGTCGTCGTTCATGGCTTCTTCCGTGCCTTCCGGCGGGTTGAATACGACATTATCACGCGCGATACGGCGCGAGTGCAAAAAGAAGCCCGGTCACGAATACCCTGCGCAGTCGTGTGTCAACCGGCAATACTGTTGCTATGCTGGGCCTTGTTTCGGGTGCCGGCGTGTGCGACCTGTCAACTGCCTAAAATTACGGATAGCCGATGGTTTTCGAGATAGCCGATGTCGTGGTGCCGGTCTGGTTGTTGCTCGCCTGGGGCGGGCTGGTGGGATTTGTCTTCTCCACGGTCGGCGCCGCCGGCGGGATTCTTGCCTCGGTCGGGATGATATCCGTGTTCGGCATCGGCAATCCGAACCTGGTCAAGCCGATGGCCCAGGTGCTGACACTGGTAACGCCCTTGATTGCCGTGCCGCTGTATATGCGTCAGTGCCGCATGGTTTACAGCCTGGCCTTTCTGCTTGGCGCCGGTGGCGTGTTCGGTGCGCTGCTGGGCAGCACCCTGTCGGTCAGCCTGCTGTCCGACATGCACGTCTTTCGGCCGGTATTTGCCGTGCTGGTATTTTTCATCGCCGGGCAACTCGCCTGGCAATTGCTGCGTACCGACTCTGCGTCGGTGGCGCTGTCGAAGACGATGAGCGCCGCGGAGGCCTACGCGCAGCATGTCAGGGGGGGAGGCGCGTCCTGCGAAGCGGGCGTGAAGTATCTGCGGGCAACCTGGCGCCGCTTTTATTTTCGCTTCGGCGATGAGGACTTCGCCTTCAGTCCCTGGCTGCCGTTTTTCTCCGGCATGGGTATCGCGGTATTCTCTTCGGCACTCGGCGTCGGGGGCGGCTTCCTGCTGGTGCCGTTCATGAGCATCGTCATGCGGCTGCCCATGTATGTTATTGCCGGCACCTCCGCGCTGGCGATCGCCATTCACTCGATAACCTCGATCGCAAACTACCTGCGCCTGGGTGTCACGCTGGACTACCCGCTGCTCGGTATCCTGTTGATCGGGGTTGTGGCGGGATCGGTGATCGGTCCGCATCTGAGCAAGCACCTGCCTGAAAACGGCCTGCGTGCACTGCTGTGCCTGGTGCTGGTGGTCATCGGCCTGCGCTATGCGGGTGTGTTCTAGCATGGTGCGCCTCATCAGGACAAACAACATTGCGTCCTGCAATCCGCATCCGGACAGATAGCTTCGGCGCGCGGAGTGTTTATAATCCGGTAATACGCCGCTGGATAATCCATCATGACCATCGCCTATATCACCCATCCTGCCTGCCGGTTGCATGAAATGGGCGAAGGGCATCCGGAGTCGCCGGCACGTCTGGAGGCCATCGAGGACCAGTTGCTTGCCACTGGCCTTGAATTTGCCATCTGCCGGCACGATGCGCCGGCGGTAACCCGGGAGCAGCTGCTCCGCATCCATGATCCACGCTACGTGGACGAGATCTTCGCACTGTCACCGGCCAGCGGTTTGTACTGGCTCGATTCGGACACGGCGATGAACCCGCATTCCCTCGAGGCGGCGCGTCATGCGGCCGGTGCAGTGGTATACGCGGTCGACCTGGTGCTGGGCGGGGAAGCGGAGTGCGCCTTCTGCGCGGTGCGCCCGCCCGGCCACCATGCCGAGCGGGCCGCGGCCATGGGTTTCTGCTTCTTCAACAATGTCGCGGTCGGCGCTGCCCATGCCTTCGCACGGTATGGCCTGCAGCGCATCGCCATCGTCGATTTCGATGTCCATCACGGCAACGGTACCGAGGACATCTTCCGGGACGATGTGCGGGTGCTGTTCTGCTCCTCCTTCCAGCATCCGTTGTATCCCTACTCCGCTACTGACCTGACGGGCACGCACCAGGTGAAGACACCGCTGGTTGCCGGAACCGGCAGCCAGGCCTTCCGCGAGCGGATCCGGGACGAATGGCTGGGGGCGCTGGATGCCTTCCGGCCCGAGCTGGTGCTGGTCTCGGCCGGTTTCGATGCGCACTGGCAGGACGAGGTCGCCGACCTCAACCTGACCGAGCAGGATTACGGCTGGATCACCCGGGAGCTGCATCAGCTTGCCAGGCGCCATGCCCGCGGACGGATCATCTCGGTGCTGGAGGGCGGCTATTCGCTGCCGGGGCTGGCCCGCAGCGTGGGTGCACACCTCAACGCCCTGCTGGGCTAGCCAGCGTTTCTCTGCAGGGCCGGATTCATCCGGCCATCAGCTCGTTCGTGAATGGTCGAATGAATTCGACCCTACAGGAGACAGGGAGGTCGCCCTGTCCTGCGACGCATTGCGTACGGGGCGTCATTCCAGGCACCATCAAGTCTGGTGCATCACCACGGTTGCCCGCGGCCGTCATCCTTTGTTCACGGATATCACCGCGACACATCTGCACGGATGAAACGCCGCTGGTCGAATGAATTCGCCCCTACGCTCTGATTGAATGACGATGAAACGCTGCTGGTCGAATTCATTCGGCCAGCAACTGCCGCACCGGTAATCCGCGCTGATCAGTCGCTGCGTTCCTGCAGCCAGCTTGCGATGGCCGGCGGGATATCGTGCTGCGCCTTGCCGCTGACATAGATACCGATGTGGCCGCCCTTGAACTCGATGCTGCTGTAGTCGTGCGTGCCCACCTGCCGCTCGAGTGCCTTCGATGATTCCGGCGGCACGAGGTGGTCGTAGGTCGCGTAGATGTTCAGCACCGGGCAGGTCACCTGCTTGAGACTGACCGCGTGGCCACCGATCTCCAGGTCGCCCGTTACCAGCCGGTTCTGCTGGTAGAACAGGTGTACGAACTGGCGGAATGCCTCGCCGGCCTGGTCCGGGCTGTCGAAAATCCACTTTTCCATGCGCATGAAGTTTTTCAGTTTCTTCGGGTCATCCAGGATGTCGGCGAGATCCGCGTACTTCTGGCTGGTCAGGCGGAACGGTTTCATCGACAGGAAGGTCCAGTTCAGCAGCTCACCCGGCATGTTGCCGACCGTGTCGACGAGCAGGTCCACATCCAGGCCGCGTGCCCATTCGCTGAGCACGTTGTTCGGGGTGTGGAAGTCCACCGGCGTTACCATGGTCACCAGGTTGGCAACGCGCTCGGGGTGAATGGCGGTGTAGCACAGGCTGAAGGTGCCCCCCTGGCAGATGCCCAGCAGGTTGATTTTACGCAGGCCGTGCGCCTTGCAGATGTGGCGCACACAATGATTGATGTAGCGGTTGATGTAGTCATCAAGCTGCAGGAAACGGTCGGCGCCATCCGGATAGCCCCAGTCGATCAGGTAGACATCCACACCGTGGTCGAGCAGGTTGCGGATGATGGAGCGGTCTTCCTGCAGGTCCGTCATGTAGGGACGATTGACCAGCGCGTAAACGATCAGCAGCGGCGTTTTCGCCGGCTTGTCGACGCTGGCCTTGTAGTGATACAGCACCAGCTTGTCCTCGCTGTAGACGGCATCCTTGGGCGCGGTGCCGACATCGACTTCACCGATCTCCTTCAGGTTAGTGAGGCCTGCAGTCAGCTTGCTGTTGAAATCGAGCGCTTCCTTCAGGACCTGGTCGGGTTGCAGCGGCAGATTGATCATCGCTTATTCCTTCCTGGTTTTGGGCCGGGCGCGGCGCGCGGCCGTGCCGGACTTTTTCGTGGCGGACTTTTTCGTTGCGGTCTTGCGGGCTTTCGGCGGCGCCGTCCCGACGTCTGCGGCATCCTCCAGCGCATCCTGCAAATGACACACCTGCTGCTGCAGCTCGTATACCCGCTTGTGGGTGGTATCCATCTCGCTGCGCGTCGGCATATTCAGCGCCGTCATCACTTCCTCGAGCATGAGCTGTTCGTGACGTTTCATGCGCATCAGGGCATTGATCATTTCGGCCTGCAGATGCGGAAAGTCAGTGCTCGCGACCAGCTCGGCATACGCGTCCTCGCCGCAATCGATCCAGAGATTGTAGATGGCGCGCAGGCCATCGAAGGATTCCCCGGCGCCGAGTTTTTCCGTCATGCGCTTGCCAAACAGTTCCAGTGCGCGCTGCACGACCTTGCCCAGCAGTCCGCCAAAGGCTTGCACGGTGTGTTGATACTCCATGAGCAGCCGGGTCCACTCCTGCTGCTGTTCCTGCCACTCGCGCGTGTAGCCGATCGGTGGCAGGGAGAGGCCATGCCGGACCGCGCGGGTCATCTCGCTGGGTTCAGGCAGATGGTCGGCGCGCAGGGCCTTTTCCATCTCGCCCGGGAAGGGCGAGAACGAGGTGGCCATGCGCTGCCAGTTACTGAGCGGCAGGCCCCAGAGGGTCGCGAAACCCGACCAGGGATCGGTGGCGCCGCCGGGGAAGTTGAAGCCCTTGCCGGCCTGCTCGAAGGTCTTTTGCATCATGCCCTGCCAGTCCGTTGCCGATACCGGGCTGTCCTTGCCCTGCTGCATGACTTGCCAGAAGCGTTCACTCATGTCCAGGTAGCCCTTGCCGAGGTCGAACAGGCGCGAACTGACCTCCCTGGCGTTGGCGGGCATGCCCTGCGAAAACAGCTTCGACCATTGTTCAAACGCGTCCGTCCACGGGTTGGGGCCGGTCGCGGCGAACGGGGATGTCATGAAGCTGCCCGGGGTGCCCTGGGGTGAGAATTTCATCCAGGTATCCATATACTGCTTCTGCATATCCAGCCACGCCTGGCTCCAGGCATTCGATGTGTCCGCAAAACCTGTCATCTGGGGTTCCTCCCGCTCACTGGTATTATCCGTAGTATAGCGGGTGTATATTGCAATGCAACATAAATTCACCGGTTCGCCAGGGCAGGCCGGGGTGTGGCGTCATATGGCAGAAGATGCTAATTATTACTCATTAATAACAGCTACATAATAAATATCGCCAGGAAGGCTGCTGTTTGGCTTGACAGTCAGCCCGGCAGCAACTATGCTGCATTGCAGCAAGATCAGGCAGGCCGGCTGCCAAGAGGCCGGAATTATCAACCCGATGGGAGATGCAAACATGAATTCCGAAGTCTTTGATGAATGGGTGAAACTGACCAAGAGCACTGTCGAGCCCATGATGAAACTGAATGAAATCACGGTCACGGCGATGGAACGGGTGGCGCGCCAGCAGCTGGATGTCGCCCGTGATTATCTCGAACTGGGCACGCGGCAGGCGTCGGTCCTCGGCAAGGCGGAAAAGCCGGAGGATGTCCTGGCCGAGCAGGGTCAGCTGGTATCCGAATTCGGAGAGCGCCTGCTCAACCGGGCCCAGGAATTCGCCCGCATCGCCACCGAGGCGCAGCAGGCGGTCGCCAGCTGGGCGGAAGACGCAACCCTGAAGGCGAGCGCCGGACCGGCTGAAAAGGCCAAAAAGGCCAAGTAGCGCCGGTAACCACCGGTCAGAGGCAGGGCGGGACGGCATGGTATAGTGCCGCCCCGTTCCCTGACCCTGCCCGGGCCTGTCCGCGTGCGCGGGGCAGGTAACTGACAGAAGCGTTGTGTTGCGCCGGCAATCGTCGCATACGCGGCGCGAGTGGGATTCTGCGATTTCGGGGGAGAACCGTCCAATGGAAGACGTAGTCATCATCGATGCGGCACGGACCGCAATCGGCAAATTCGAGGGTAATCTGGCGACGGTAGCGGCCAGTTCGCTGGGTGCCCGGGTGATCCGGGCCCTGCTGGAGCGTAATGGCCTGGAACCTGGACAGGTGAACGAGGTCATCCTGGGCCAGGTCCTGACCGCCGGTGTCGGCCAGAATCCGGCCCGCCAGGCCGCGATCGAGGCCGGTCTGCCGGTCGAGGTTCCGGCGCTGACCGTGAACAAGGTCTGCGGCAGCGGCATGAAGGCGGTGCACATGGCGGTGCAGGCCATCCGCTGCGGTGATGCGGACCTGATCGTGGCCGGTGGCCAGGAAAACATGAACCTGGCGCCGCACATCCTGCGCGGATCGCGTACCGGCATGCGCATGGGCGAGTGGCCGCTGGTCGACAGCATGATCCAGGACGGCCTGTGGGACATCTTCAACGACTATCACATGGGTTGCACCGCCGAGAACCTGGTCGACCGCTACGGTATCAGCCGCGAGGAACAGGATGACTTTGCCGCGGCATCCCAGCAGAAGGCGGAGGCCGCGCAGAAGGCCGGCCGCTTCGCGGACGAGATCGTGCCGGTCGAGATCCCGCGCCGCAAGCAGGAACCGCTGGTCTTTGACGTGGACGAGTTTCCGCGGCACGGGACCACCAGTGAAAGCCTGGCCCGGCTGCGCCCCGCCTTCAGGACCGAGCACGGCACGGTCACGCCCGGCAATGCCTCGGGTATCAATGACGGGGCGGCGGCCCTGGTTATCGCCTCGGCGCGTCGGGCGCAGGAGCTGGGTCTCGAACCCCTGGCGCGTATCGCGGGCTACGGCAATGCCGGTGTCGACCCGGCCATCATGGGTACCGGGCCGGTGCCCGCGACCCGGCGCTGCCTGGCCAGGGCCGGCTGGCAGGTCGGGGATCTCGAGCTGATCGAGGCCAACGAGGCCTTCGCCGCGCAGGCCATCGCCGTCAATCGCGACCTCGGCTGGGACACCGACCGGGTGAACGTCAACGGCGGTGCGATCGCGCTCGGACATCCGATTGGCGCTTCGGGCGCCCGCATCCTGGTGACGCTCCTGCACGAGATGCGCAGGCGCGACCTGCACAAGGGCCTGGCGACGCTGTGTATCGGCGGCGGGCAGGGCGTCGCCACGGCAGTGGAACGCTAGCGGCATGTAAGGTAAGGCCGGCACGCAGGCCACACTCGAAAGCGCTGCTCACGGTGTGCCTGCATCCTGCGCAATAAACACGCGATCAAACCTGGAGACTATCAATGGCACAGAAGACAGCACTGGTTACAGGGGGTACCGGCACCATCGGTACGGAAATCTGCCGGCAGCTCTGCCAGGCCGGGCACCGGGTCGTGGCGACCTGCCTGCCGGCTGAAACCGACCGCGCCGGTGAATGGCAGGCCGGGCAAAAGGGCGCGGGTTATGACATCGGTATGGTGTCCTGTGATCTCTCCGACTTCGGGTCCACGCAGGCGGCCGTGGCACAGGCCGGACCGGTCGATATCCTGGTCAATGTTGCCGGCATCACCCGTGACGCCTCGCTGCGCAAGATGACGCCCGAGCAGTGGCATGCGGTCATCCAGTCGAACCTCGACAGTGTCTTCAACGCCACGCGCAATGTCATCGAGGGCATGCTGGAGCGCGGGTTCGGTCGCGTCATCAGCATCTCCTCCATCAACGGCCAGAAGGGCCAGTTCGGCCAGGCCAACTACGCCGCGTCCAAGGCGGGCATGCACGGCTTCACCATGTCGCTGGCACAGGAAGGTGCGCGCAAGGGTGTTACCGCCAATACCATCTCGCCGGGTTATATCGATTCGCCCATGGTCAATGCCGTCCCCGAGGAGGTCCGCAAGCAGATTATTGCGCAGATCCCGGTGGCCAGGCTCGGGCAGCCGGCAGACATCGCGCGCGTGGTGGTATTCCTGGCGGCCGAGGAGGCCGGCTTTATCACGGGGGCCAATATCCCGGTGAACGGCGGCCAGTACATGAGCTGACGGGGACCACCGTGTCCATGACCCATGGCTGAAGAACGGATCATCAAGAAATACGCGAACCGGCGCCTGTACGACACGGCGGAGAGCCGCTATGTCGCGCTGGACGATATCCGGCAGCTCGTCATGGATGGCAGGACGTTCCGGGTCATCGACACCGTCAACGGCGATGACATCACGCGCAGCATCCTGTTGCAGGTCATCGTCGAGCAGGAGGAAAAGGGCCAGCCGATGCTGAGTACACGGCTGCTGGAGCAGATCATCCTCTACTACGGCAATACCCTGCAGTCCTTTGTCGGTACCTATCTCGAGAAGAGCATGGACTCCTTCGTCGGGCAGCAACAGCTCCTGCAGGACCAGATGGAGCACATGCTGCGGATGGCGCCGTCCTCGGTGCTGAAGGAGATGGCGGAACGCAACATGGAGCTCTGGAAGACCATGCAGGAAAACCTGCTCAAGGCCTATGTGCCCGGTACCGGCGGGCCCAAGCAGGACAGGGACAAACAGGGTTAGGAGCCTGTCCGGGTAATCCTGTTGCTACTGCGGCGGTGGGAAAGCGGCCCGTTTTTTGCGATCCCTCTCGTCAAATAGAACCCGCTATTCTCCTCGAACGATCGCAAAACTGTCCTCGCTTTGCCGATCGCCTCGCTACGCACAGATTACCCGGACAGGCTCTCGGCACCGCAAACAGTAATAACAATCGCTGTCATTCCCGTCCGCGGGATGCCTGCATGGACTTGTCTGCCTGTCGGGAATAGTATCATTCGGACCGTAGCAGCATCTGCGCAGTGAATTCCAACGGTCGTGAGCATCCGTAACCTAGACAAGATCTTCAAGCCGCGCCGGGTTGTCCTGATCGGTATCGGCAGTTCCCCGAACGATCTCGGCAGACGGGCGTTGTCCAATCTGCTGGGCGGCGGATTCCGTGGCATCGTCTACCCGGTCAGCGACAGCGTCGAATCGGTCAGCGGCGTTCCGACCTACCCGGATCTGCAGAGCCTGCCCAAGACCCCTGACCTGGCGGTCATCTGTACACCGCCCCTGGACGTCCCGCAGACCGTGATCCGCTGTGGCGAGGCCGGCATCATGGGCATCGTCATCTTGACCGCCGGCTTCAGTGAATCCGGAGCGGAGGGCCGCCAGCTGGAGAAGCGGCTGTCCGAGGCGGCCGCGCGTTTCAAAACCATGCGCATTATCGGCCCGAACTCGCAAGGCATCATCGTGCCGGAGTTGGGCCTCAATGCCAGCCAGGCGGTCGTCTTTCCCAGGGCCGGTCGCCTGGCCTTCATCTCGCAGTCGCATTCGCTCTCCAACGCCATCCTGGACTGGGCCGCCGATGCCGGTATCGGTTTCTCCCTGTTTGCCTCCCTGGGCAACAATATGGATGTCGGTTACGGGGACCTGATCGATTATCTGGGGACTGACCCGAAGACACGTGCCATCATCCTTTACGTCCAGTCGATCCGGCATGCCAGGCGCTTCATGTCGGCAGCGCGTTCCTTTGCCTCCTACAAGCCGATCGTGGCCTACAAGTCCGGTCGCTTCGAGCGCTCGGCCCGGGCCGCGCTGTCGCATACCGGCAGCATTGCCGGCGAGGATGCCGTCTACAGCGCGGTGTTCGAACGCGCCGGCATCGTCAGGGTGAACGATCTCGATGATATCTTCGAGGTTGCCGAGATCCTGGCGTCCCAGCGTCTGCCGGGCGGGCGCCGGCTTGCCATTGTCCGCAATGCCGGCGGGCCCGCAATCATCGCGGCAGATGCGCTGATCTCCCGCCAGGGCGAACTCGCCAACCTCGATGACGATACCGTCAGCAGGCTGGACGAGGTGCTTCCGGCCGGCTGGTCACATGGCAACCCGGTGGATCTGCTGGATGATGCAGGGCCGCAGCGCTACACAGCGGCGCTTGACATCGTGTGCCAGGACCGCAACGTCGATGCGATCCTGGTGATATTCAGCAACCACCCGCTGGCGGATTTCCGGGAAGTGGCCGAGGCGGTGGCCGGTGTTGCGCAGCGGGTGCGTAAACCCGTGTTCGCTGCCTGGATGGGTGGCAGCGAGGCGCGCAACTCGATCCGCTTCCTGAACCGTGCCGGGGTGCCGGCGCACTCGACACCCGAGCAGGCCATCCGTGCCTTCATGCACCTGGTGTCCTATGCGCACAACCTGGAAAGTCTCTACGAGACGCCCCGGGAAATGCCGATCCACTTCACGCTCAACAGAAACAGGCTTGCCCCCCATTTCCACGAGCTGCTGCAGGAGCGGGATATCCTGAGGGAAGGCGAGGCCAAGATGCTGCTGAAGGCTTACGACATACCGGTATCCGATACCCATGCCACCCATGACGCAGACGAAGCGGTCAGTATGGCCGGCGAGATCGGTTATCCGGTGGTGCTGAAGCTGTGTTCGCCCGAGGTCGTGCACAAGATCGATATCGGTGGCGTGATCCTGGATTTGCAGGACGAGGGCGCCGTGCGCGCGGCCTATGACCGCATGCAGGAAGTCATTCGCAATCACGGGCTGGATCCGCAGGTCACCTGCGTGACCCTGCAGCGTATGGTGGAGTCCGGCGATGGCCTGGAGATGATCCTGGGTGCCACCAAGGACGCGACCTTCGGCCCCGTGATCATGGTGGGCCTGGGCGGTATCGCCACCGGTGTCTACCGGGATCACAGCCTCGGCCTGCCGCCGCTCAACGAACATCTGGCAATGCGGATGCTCGAGTCGCTGGGCTGCTGGCCGCTGTTGCAGGGTTATCGCGGCCAGGCAGCGGTCGATATCGACAGGCTCATCGAGGTCATGATCCGCTTTTCCTGCCTGGTGGCGGACTATCCCGAAATCCTGGAGTTCGATATCAATCCGTTGCGCGTGACATCCACGGGCGTCATTGCGCTCGATGCCGCGGCGGTGCTCA